>JAEOSP010000365.1 GCA_016840305.1 Candidatus Hodarchaeota archaeon | reverse complement strand
GGAAGAAATGTTTAATTTAGTGCAATTCAGCGATAATTCTGCACTACCACACTATCATGGGGGAGATAGAAAGCTAAGAAAAGATGATATTGTTCTTATAGATGCGGGAGGGACGGTGAATAACTATTGGGGTGATATCACAATAACCACAGTATTTGGAAAAGCAACTGAAAAATTTAAGAGTATTTTTAAGATCGTAGATGAAGCTAATAAAAGTGGTAAAGAAGCAGCTCGTCAAAATAAGACTCCCCATGAAATAGATACGATTACAAGAACGATCATTACGAGGGAAGGCTATGGAGAATATTTCACTCATAGAACAGGTCATGGACTAGGTTTAGAAGTACATGAGAACCCATATATAGTCAAGGGTAATCATGAACCGCTAAAAACAGGTAATAGTTTTACTATTGAGCCTGGAATATACCTTCCTGGGAAATTTGGAATTAGAATAGAAGATAATGTCATAAAATTGACTGATGATATTTTTACAAGCAAAATACCACGATTTGAACTTATGGAAGTGTGATTAATATGGAAATCCGTAAAATCCAAGTTACTGGTGCAGGAGATACAAGGATAATTTCTCTTCCAAAAGATTGGGCAGCACGTCACCAACTAGACAAAGGAGCCAATGTAATAATTAAAGAACTCTCATCAGGAGAATTACTCATTTATCCGACTGAAAGTCAATTAGAGAAACGAGTTACTAGATTACGAGAATCAGCTCATATCAGTCGAGATGTACTTGCAGCATATCTCTTAGGCAGCGATATTATCATCATTGAAGCTGAAAAAGACAATTCTTTAACAAAAAAAAGCGATATTAAGGAATTAAGCAGGCAATTAGTAGGCCTAGAAATACTGGGAGAAACACAAGAAAGTATTGAGCTTCATTTTCTTATCGATTCAAGTTCTTTGCCCAATCCACGAGAGTACGTTCATCGCTGCTTCTCAATAGCAAACCAAATGCAGAGTGATGCAATCACTGCATTTTTAAACGATGATATTACTTTAGCAAAGGAGGTAATTGAGCGAGATGTGGAAGTCAATCGACTATATTTCCTAATAGTAAGAATGCTGAAGATTATGGTTAATGATAAAAGAGAAGTATCGAATATTAAACCTACAACCTGTTTGGATTGGAGAATGGTTGCTGCTTATGGTGAAAATCTTGGTGATGCGTCAGTAGAGTTTGCTAAGATAGTTAAGAAGAACCCTAATCTACGAGAGACTTTAAGTAAATCTACACTGAATAAAATAAATAGATTGAGTGGATTCACTACAGAAATTCTGGGAGAAAGCCTTGATTCCTTTTTTGCTCAAAATGTCATATTGGCGGAGGATTTGAAAGTAAGAAATGAGAATCAACTTGAAACTATACACAAAGAAATTCAAGAAGATATATCCAAACATGAAAAGGAAGTTGTATGGAAACTTTCGTCTTTAATGAGTTTCTTCAAGCAACTTCGTGAAGTAGCTATAGATATTGGTGATTTGGTTATTGCTAATGATTCCTCTACTTGAAGAAAGTAAATTTAAATGAGGATTGACGGAATTTGTAACGAAAGCCTAATATAAAAACTGAAATGTCAGCAGCTCAGACTATTAAATAGTGATAGGAAGTTTAATTCTTATGTCAATTAATGAAAAAATTGCTAATTCCTTAGACCAATTAAGACCAGCTCTCCAACGCGATGGTGGAGATGTAGAATTCGTTGAATATGAATCTGATACAGGAATACTCAAAGTTCGATTAATGGGAGCCTGTCGTGGTTGTCCATATTCTCAAATGACCCTTTCTCAAGGGATCAAAAGAGCTTTACAACAGAATTTCCCTCAACTTACTGATGTGGTTTCCGTTTAAGGAATCAGTGAGAAAATAGAACTTGCTCTTATTAATATCAAGGCTCCAAAAATTGAGGGGGAGAAGTTTTTTCTTTTATTGAGTCTTATTGGATACCCATTTCTATAAAATTGTAAATTCCTTTGAACAAATCTTGAGCATCAGGATCAGTGGTGAAATTATGCCTAGAATTTGGGTATGTTTTCACTTCCACAACTTCCTGAATAAATTTAGTACGGATTACTGGTTCTATTGCGGTAATACTGATCGTATCATCTAGATCTCCATATGATATCAGAGTTGGAATTTGAATCTGAAATGTGGTTCGATGAAAAACGCTCATTAATTTCTGCAATTGAACTAGCGATTGAGTGGGATAATAATAATAAGCGTATAAATTATGATCTTTATAATATTGAAGAACACCATCACCTTTATACAAGAATTTCTTGAATATTGAGATTATAGGTATTAATTTGATCAATTTAGATCTTAGTTTGAATGCAGGTGCAAGTAGCACAATTTTCTTGAAGTTCACCTCGGGATGTTGATGTACGAGTAATAAAGACAGCATCGCTCCCATAGAGATTCCGATCGGAATAATTGATTCACATTTCTCCGATAATAGTAATAAACCCTTTTCTATTGAACTAATCCAATCATTATAAGAATATTCTGGGAGTTCTCGATAATTAGTACCATGTCCAGCCAGCTGGATTCCATGAACAGTGAATCCTTTATTATGGAGAAATTTACCTAGTGATAACATTTCTGTGGGTGAAGCTGTGAACCCATGAGTTAACAAAATTCCTGGTTTCTTTGAAGATCCTTCGAAATAGAATGGTTTTGCTTTATGTTTCAAATATTCCAACTCATCATGATCTTTGTTCAATTTTTATACACCTTACGCTACAATTTTTTAGTGATTTATCTCCGTTACTACTTCAATATTACGAAAAGGATAACTTCATTAAGATTCAACTTTTGTTTAACAGATGATATTTAATTTGTTGTGATATATTTCAAATGAGTGTCATACAGGTGAAAACTAAGAAGAACTATACTATTTCATGGTTAACAGCGTGTTTACTCTTAGTTATTACTTTCTCGTTTTCAATATCAAATACTCAGCAATCAAGTGGAATTCCGGGGTCTATTCAAGAAACTGATCCTGTTAGAATTATCAGTAGACAACTACCCAATTTTGGTGGGGTCAATTCAATAAGTGCAACGACTTCAAGTAATAGTTCTCTTGGGGTTCTTTATGGTACACCTGATATTCCCTTTCCTCTCTCAATTTACTCTAATATTACTCAAAAACAGGCACAGATCGAAATTGAGAATCGAAGAGGGACTTTATTGAATCGAACAGAGCTAGTAACCAGAAATACTTTTCTTGTCCAACTTGAGAGTATTGTCGAATTTGATATAATAGGGAATCAAACTGGATATAATTCTCCAATTAGACCAGTAAAGAAGAAAACTATTGATCTCTCAGAGGTTAAATTCACTTTAAATGCAACTAAAGAAGAAATCGATGAAACAAATTCTGTTCTTACGTACCATATAGAATTTTCAGCCAAAAATATTCCCTATAGCCAATCAATTCTTCCTTCTTCAGTTTTGGATTCCCTTGTTTTTTCTATTGATTTCTGGGTGGAAAAATCAGAAGTTTTCGTGAAATCGATTCCAGAGATAACTATACGTCCAGAAGGTACTCAACTTGAAATAATTCGTAGAGAACCCACTAAAGAGATAAGAGCAACGCGCTTTGCCCCTCGTTTGAAATTTTCTTGCAACATAAGTGGTTGGGATTTTACCACAACCACCTCCAAACTCCTTTTAAACGTCAATTTCTTTGCAAATGAAGAAATCGTTGGATTAAGAGAAAAAATTGATAATATTGACCTGAAAAATTTAGTATTACAACAATCAAGCCTTCTAAGTAGACTTAAATTTACTACAGAAACAGCAACTGTAATACAGGATCGTATCATTGGTCAAGATAGTAGTCAGAGTGTCAATTACATGAATTCAAAGCTTATTAACAACCAATTTTCGTATGGCAGTTCTTTTCGCGATTTTCTGAATTTTACTTGGGCTCGTGATGTTAATGTAGATGGTGAGGTTCTTCCTATGATTTTTCAACCCTTATCTTCAGGAAGAATACTTTCTTCTCTCCGACCTGCATATTCAACACCTACCTTATTCCTTAACGGGGGTTTTATATTCCCTCAAGGAGATGAAATTTCTTATGATCCCGAATTACAGATTGAGGAACTAAATCCTATAATCACGTATCTTCCTGCCCCAAATAGAACGATACTCGAAGCATCTAGCCAATTAATCCTTGTTTCAGGCGTTTTCTTAGGAGTTCTCATCATATTCCGAATTAAATCGAAGGCATAATGTCCTAGAATAAGGCAAGAAAAACGAGGAATAGTATTGGCCGAGAAAATTTCTCAAACGAATAATCATGGAACACCACTTCAAAATATCTATGCAGCACTCGGCCATGCTATTAGGTTTGATATTATACATTATTTAGGAACATTTCATCGTCCTGTTCATTATAGTGAACTTGTAGAATGGCTACAAATAAAACCTGGATCCTTTTACTTCCATATGAAGAAATTAGGTGGGCTTGTTGAACAAGACTCCGAAAAACGGTTTTTACTGACCCCCATGGGGGAGTTAGCGCTTGATGTTATGAGAACTGGAAAGAATATTCATTCAAAATATCATGAACAACCAATTCAAACTGAACCTACAGATCAAGAATCCCTTCCAAATCGGTTCTCAATAAAATTCTTTGGTGAATATGTACGAAAAGTAACTTTTGATGTGAAATTCAACTTAATAATCAGTATAGTTGTCGTTGGACAAATTCTTATACTGGATTTATCAAATCTGGGTATTATCCCGTTTTTTCTTGATGGAGGATTGTATTTTGGAATTTTAGGTTGTTTAATTGAATTGATATTTTCAATTGTCACTATTTGGTTATTACTAGAATTAATAATGAGAATCTATAGTCCAATAAAGGGATTTTCACTGGAATTACTGAGTGGTATACCTTTAGCTCTTGTTCCGCTTTTTATTTATCCTCTATTAATTGTTTTTGCAGAAAGAATACCACTATTGTCATTTCTGGCTGATTTCTTAGCAAATCAACAGGTATCGATAGTAAGCCTATTCTTACTTCAAATAGTGACTGCAATTTTCCTGATACAATTATTACAAGTAATTAAAACTGTTAATTTTGAAAGAGCACTAATACCAGTTTTCCTGGTGCTGTATGGATTTAGCATTCTAAGTTACTTTGTTTCTAGTCTTCTTTGATATGAAGTTCAGATTAGCTCAACGAATCTTGAAATCGGTGTAAACAAATTTCAGGGATATTTCCTAGCCTTTGATGGTGTTTCATTTCCAAAAATAAGAAAATTATTCAGTAAACGCTGATTGGTAACAATAATGGCAAGTTTATAATGATTATAGAATGTAAAACCAGAATTGCCTTCAAAAATGCTTTCTAATCAGACTTCAACAATCGTAAAACATTATTTTCATAAAGGATCTCACTTATGTCTATTCACAACACTATGAAGAAGTATTATCTTTAAATGGTGATTTAACACGATGAACATACACAAAATTAAAAAAAGCATGATAGCCATGCTATTTACCATATTTATACTTGGTTTAGTTTCATTTCCGAGTGCTGCGGTTTTAGAACCATCTGTGAATCCGCCAATTTCAGTTAAGAGACCAGATGAACTATTACAACCTGAACTACACAGGAATTTACTCTGGTTAATCCAAAATATGGAAAGTGCTGATTTCACCCCCGATAATGTATATTACGGGGTTTATAATAGCGAAGGAAGCTACTCTTATCCAATAGTTGGTTCTGGTGAACAGAATATACCCGTTGATCTAAGACCCCTTATTCTTCTGTTGAATAAAACAGTTGAGCGTTTGGAAACAGGTTCTTTTGATGATGCACAATCACTTGCATATATGCAAGCGCTTCTCCTAGAACTCAAGGCTCATACCAAAGTCAACATTCATTACAAGGTGGTTTCTGATCTCATGGTTACGAGTTCACAGGATAGAAAAGCAGTATCTATTTTTTATGATAAAGATCGTAGCGTTTTAGATGCCTTTGACTTAATTTCTGAGAATCAATCAGTATCTTCTCAACCCTTCACTGGCGATGAAATTTTAACTAATGTCTTCATGTCATTAGTGCGTGATGAGGTTACTGGATCATATAAAGTAACAAACCAATGGCAATATGAGAATGGATCCGATGCAACGGTTTTAAAACGGTTTATTGAAAAACTAATGGATCACAAATGGTTAGTTAATGAGCTTGGTTTCCTATATAACCTGAAAGGTGTCAATATCATGCGAACCTTAGCAGGCTCTGATACTCAGGAATTATCAGCAGCACCTACAGAACCTAAGATTTTAGAAAGAGGAACATTTTCAATTTCTCAATTGAAGATAGATACTTTAAATTTAAATAAAGTTGGAAATAATCTGCTTGTAAAGGAATACGATTACACTTACTTAGAACATCATCTTCTAGGTACCCTCGTGTATAACGATACAAACGAAAATGGATACATGGATGTCGGTATAAGAAAGGCACTTGTTGGAACTGCTGATGTTGCTTATCCAACCATCGGAGACGAAGCTCTCTATAGATTTGACGTAAAGGATATTGGTAATCGTGAGTATACCGCTCCAGTCACAACAGACAATGTTTTAGAATTTGGATCTAATTTTACAAATGTCAAAGGGAGTCTCTTACCTTTAGCCAGTAAACAAGACTTTTCTCTCTTTAATGTGACAACAGACGATTTACATACAGTTGATGAAATATCTACATTATTTCATTTTGAAGTGGATAATGATGAAGGGTCTATTGCCTTAAAATTCGATTATGTAATCGGTGAATGGGATAACTCGCCCGAATTGGAAGGTTTGGGTCTAAACCAGCTTATGGCGACCACTGTTGTTGATGCGCAGAAGATGAAAACTATCCAATGGCGAAATGAGAACAATGACGAATTAAGTGAAGAGTTTGAGAATGCTTCACGAATTTCCAAGTTCAGATTTGCTGATACCACTTCACAATTTGCAGAAGTTCGGTTGGATGATATCCCTTATCTCTGGAATCAGACTAAAATGGTTGATGCAATTGGACAGCTAATTCCTATGAATTTAATAGACGTTGCTTATGGGGCAATTTCTAGTGAAGCTGATTTAATTCGAAGCATGAGAGGTAGTACTTCTCGGAAAACCTTCCTCTATTCAATATCTTATCCTAAATGGGATGGAAAAGAGATCGTTCACGATCCCACCTATGCTGTTGTAAGTGGAGAAGCCAGTGAAACTACTGATACGGGAGGAATTATCCCTGGTTTTGAGTTCGCAACTTTAATCTTAGCTCTCCCACTTATTGCTATCACTATGCGTCGTAAACGCCGTTAAACCCTAAAAGGGTTTTTTCCCCTTTTTTTTATAAAAAACAACTTTAGATTTAGAAATTCAAGAAGGTATTTATCCTTTGATATTTCCCAGTGGTAGGAGCTGTGCTACTTTACGTGATAGATCAGCACCATGGATAGAATCTACAACGTCATTAATGTTTTTATAAGCAAATCCAGCTTCTTCAGCTAATCCAGCCATAGATGCAGCTCGAACGTAGATTCCTTTTGCTTCCATCTGACTTCTTAAAACATTACCTTGGATTTTCTTTTTTGCTTTCGATCTGGACATAGTTCTTCCTGAGCCATGTGCAGTTGATCCAAATGATTTTTTCATAGCATTCTCTGTTCCTACGAGAAGATAGGAACCAGTTTCCATACTTCCACCAAGAATAACGGGTTGACCAACTTTGCTGTAAATACTCGGAATTTCTTTAGTATTAGGGCCAAAAGATCGTGTAGCTCCTTTTCGATGGACAATTACTTCCTTTTTCTGTCCTTCAATTACGTATTCTTCACGTTTTGCAATATTGTGAGCAACGTCGTAAACAAGATGCATTTCCATCTCCTCAGACGATTGGCCAAAAATTCTCTCAAAAATCTTTCTAACATGAAACATGATAACTTGTCTGTTTGCAAATCCCATATTGGCTGCACACGACATAGCTTTAATGTAATCTTCCCCTTCTTTACTTTGAATAGGTGCTGCAGATAATTCTTTCTCGTAGATAGGTATTTTCCACTTTGACTTCATTTTATCCAAGAATTCACGCAAGTAGTCAGAGGCAATTTGATGGCCAAATCCTCGTGAGCCACAGTGGACCATTACTACAATTTGATCTTTATTGTATATGCCCATTACTTTTGCTACCTCGGGTTCGAATATTTTGTTTACAGTTTGAATTTCACAATAATGATTTCCAGAACCAAGAGTACCCACTTGTCCGATACCCCTACTTTTAGCTTTATCACTTACTGCACTGAAATCTGCTTCAATTAACCGACCATTGTTTTCTTGACGTTCAATATCTTTTTTCCAACCAAAACCATTTTCAATACACCATTCAGAGCCAGTTTCAGCTATATTCGCAAATTGATTCATATTTATTTTAACTGTGCCCTTTTTACCAATGCCAGTTGGTATATCTTCATAAAGTGTGTTAACAAGCTGTCGTATTTTTGGTTTCACATCATCAACAGTTAGATTAGTAGTAATCAAACGCATTCCACAATTAATATCAAACCCAATTCCACCAGGACTAATTACACCTTCTTCAACATCGAAAGCAGCTACTCCTCCTATGGGAAAGCCATACCCCCAATGAGCATCAGGCATTGTCATTGCGTGGTTAACTAATCCTGGTAACTTACTTACATTAATAATCTGTTGAAAAACACCTTTATCTAGTTTATTAAAGATTGAGGAGTTGCCGAACACTCGTACGGGTGCTCGCATCCCCAGATTGGAATCTATTGGAATTTCATGTATGAATTCGTTAATTTTTACAGCTTTTTCTTTTAATAACATTTTTAACACCTATAATAAACAACCATCATAAATCAAATGTGATTCGTGACTCCCATCGCTTCTCTACCTGTTTAATGTAGAATTGATAATATGTAATCGCTTTTACGTCAGTTATGGTACTCACGGAATCGTCGAGCTTTTGACCGATTAGATCTGCTACCAATGTGAAATCGTCGTTTAGGGCACCTTTTTCTAATGTAAGCTTACAATCCTTAAAGATAAGTAGCTCTGCATCCTTAAGAAATATTAATTCTTCGAGAAATTCATAGAATAATCTTTCAAGATCCTTATGTTTAAGTAGAACCTTTTTGGTAAGATCCTCCTTAACTGTGTTTAATTCAACACTTGTTTCCATAAGTGCTAGAAAACCAGCCATAAATATCTCCTCAATAGAGTTACCATGTAATTCATAACATGCATCAGCTATTGCAATGTCTTCTAACAAGCGGTATTCCAAGTTATTCACCAAAAATAGAATTCTAGAAGAAGTATAGAAGCTTCTCTAGTATAACAACCACTATTTGTGTAACTTGAAAAATTTTTATTTGCGTTGTCTGATTATTCTACTTACCAAGATATGCTCTGCACTTTTGGAGGTTAATCGTGATAGTGAGGAATGAAAAATTTCAATCTTCTCTTTTAATAAATCGCTTTTGATAATTATAATTGATCCCATGATCAGAATTCCTACATTGGTCATAATATACACCATAATAAAGAAACCCATATGAGCACGAGTCGTATGATAATAGGGAAAAGTCAGAAAAAAGAAATCGATAAAATCATTGAGAATAATCC
The DNA here is from genome assembly GCA_016840305.1 of Candidatus Hodarchaeota archaeon. Next base: position 2,781 of record JAEOSP010000365.1, on the reverse strand, counting down.
AGCTGAATCCAATTAAGAAATTGCGAACAGATTTAATTAGAAAAACGGCCGAGATAAATAACCCTTGACCAAGAAGGAATAGATGAAAATAGTCAAACGGATAAATATTGGGTAATTGAATACCAAGAATTGGAGGGGAGTGGTAGTGTTCAGGAAACAGATAATAGAGAGAAGGAGCAACTAAAGAAAATTTTATCAAAGATAAGCTGAGAATCCAAACGAATGGTTGAAAGTGTTCTTTCATCTTTTCTCTATCAATTAGAAAACCCGCAAATAATATTGCATATAATGGACAGTCGGGAATAAATAACCAAAATAATAGAGAAACACCAGCAGTTTGTGGTACATAAGCTAAAATACCGAGAATTCCCCAAAAGAGATTGATGCATATGAAGCTAACAATGATTAATGGATGACTAAAGACACGTACGATTATATCTTTCTTGGAATGATGTTTTTTTTCCATCTCAGAGTGCCTTCAAAGTGCGGTGAAACTGGTATTGCATAAATAGTTTAAATGTCTTTTACAAATATAAGAACTATTATTTCTTATTCAATTGTAGGAATTTCAACCTTAACTGTTGCTTTTTGCTTAAATTCGTCAGCCATTTCTTCAGATCCAACAATAGCTCCAAAATGCATAGGAATAACTAGTTTTGGCTGGAGAACTTTCGTTGCTTCAATTGCTTCAGAAACAGTCATAACATAGGTACCACTAACTGGAAGAAGAGCAACATCTGGGTGTATTTCACTCATTTCAGGTATTAGATCAGAATCACCAGAATGATATACATTGAATCCATCTAAATTAACGATAACACCTATCTTATTATCGATTTTCGGATGGAAAGGTTCCCCCGATGGTCGAAATTTGTTTAAGTTATAAGCTGGAACAATTTCAAACTCAATATCTTTAACAGTTATCATATCCCCTGGTTTAACGTAATGGATCTTCTTACAACTCAATTTTTCGAGCTTATCTTTAGCAAGATCGATACCTATTACTTCAGTATCTGGGGAGATGAACTTATTCATATCTTCAAGGCTGCAATGATCTGCATGCTCATGTGTACTAATAATAACATCAACAGGTTCATAAGAATCGTCTTTCACTCTAAAAGGATCAATACAAATCCTTTGATTTGATGGATTACTTAAAACAAATCCAGCGTGTCCAAGCCATTGAATAGTTAAGCTTTCATAAAAGATCAATAAAAACACCAGATCATCAATTCCGTAAATATTTATCAATCTTCTGGGAGTTATCACTTATGATTGATGAGAAGTACCTCCTTTCTGTTAAGTCTCTATTAACTCAAAAGTACCATAATGAACTTATTTCATTAATTCTGTTTGGTTCAATGCTGGATAACAATAAAAAAGGTATTTCATCAGCAGATATTGATTTAATTATTGTTTTAAAGGATACATGTCCCAAAAAGACACGCTTACAACTACAGAGAGAATTACTAGGATTACAAAGGCAATACAAGATATATGGATCCGAATTTAAGGATATTTTTATAGCTGGATTACAAAGTGCAACTGGGATGTTCATTAACTCATTTATCTGTTATTATTCGGATATTCAAAACAGAAATTTCTATAAAACTTTTGGTGTTAACAGAATATTCGCTTTTTTTCTTGCTCCTCAAAGTTCTGTCTGGATTTCATTGAAACATCGGCATAGGGTATTGATTGGAAGTGATGTGATTCAAGAATGGAAAGACATTATCCTTCTGAATACTTCTGATATTGTTCGCTCCTATATTATGAACAGTCTACTGTCACTAGGTGCTCTCTGTTTGAGCGTTTTTCGGATTGAGATGTCACAATTCTCCATGGAAGCAATAAAATGGAGCTTATTTACATGGAGAAATCGTAAACAGAGATCTACAACACAAATGCAGGTTTTATGTAGGAGTTATAGCTCTACAGCATCAAAACTTGAAAAACGGACACTTTCTGCATTCCTTGACTACAGAAAATCGATGAAACCAAATAACTACTTGATATTCTTCGCTCCACTATTTATCTTTAAGCTCCATAATAGCTTAAGGAAAGAGAGGAGACTTAATTATTAAATTAAGGACTATATATTTCTGGGGTACGAGGAAACATACTTGCTTCTCTTATGTGTGGAAGGTTCGCTATCCATCTTACAAGCCTTTCAAAGCCTAAACCAAATCCAGCGTGAGGGGGCATTCCAAATTTAAACATTCTCAAATACCATTCAAAATTGGAAAGGTTGAAACCTTGCTCAATGATCCTTTGTTTTAGAACCTCGTGATTTGAGACTCGTTGGCCACCACTTGAAAGTTCACCGAATCCTTCTGGAGCCATAAGGTCTAGAGATAGTGTTAGTTTTGAGTTTTGGGGATTAGAAGCGTAATACATTCCTCTTAAATGTACTGGGAATTCGGTGACAAAAAATGGATTTTTGAAATGATTAGAAAGAGCATTTTCTCCTGGAGCACCAAAATCTTCGTTCAATTCCTCTTCAACACCAGCATCTATAACAATTTGTTTAGCTTTTCGGAAAGGAATACGTTTAAATGGTGTTTTTGGAATTTTAATCGATCTATTCAATCGATCAAGCTGAGTACTTCCTTCCACAAGAACATTTTTAATCACTGCTACCAGTAAATCCTCTTGTACTTGCATAATCTCTTTGTCAGTTGCAAACGCTATCTCATTTTCAATCTGAAGAAATTCGGTGATATGTTTAGGGGTGTGAGATTTCTCTGCACGCCAGGAAGGTATTATCCCAAATACTTTTTC
>JAEOSP010000039.1 GCA_016840305.1 Candidatus Hodarchaeota archaeon | reverse complement strand
TAGCTAAAGGTGACCAATCTGAGCGGACAGCCTCAAAACCCTTGATTATCACCTTACCAGAATATATAGACAAATAAGAATAAGCTTTCTTTCTACCTTTCTTCAATATAATCCTTAACGCAATATCTTCAAGCTTTAACTCAAGAAAATCTGGTAGTTTGTTTATCAAATATCTTTGATATACGTGAATGAGGTTTTCAAGTATTTTCAAATTCTTGTTCTTAATATCCGTTGGTGTTGAATCCAGAAAATTTGTCGGTTTAAGCTGTTGACTAAGAAATTCACAAAAAATTGAATCAGTGTCTCCATATCGGACCTCTACATTGTAATCATGAGTTTTCGAGAATTCTAATGTCCATTCTTGAAGTCGTTCCCCAATCAAATCACGAGCGATACCAGTAATGCTATTAGCTAGTAAAGCACTGTGAAAGCGACCTCTAGGGTAGTTAGCGGCACCACATAGAGAATTAGCACACAATTTTAACGACTTCTGCTTCCTCTCAAGAAAATGAATGGTTTGTTTGTTGGAATTCATCTGATCCTTCTTTGCTGACTCAAGATTTTGCAGACAATCATATCGTTCATTTAGAATCTTATCCATCAAATCAGCAAATGCTCCTCTCGGAGTTTGATAAAAACGATTTTCAGGTTTTTTATTTTCCGAATTGGGAATCAAACTTTCTCCTGAAATATTATATTGACGAACTATGTTAGGGTATAAAGATTTAAAATCGAGAATGGCCACAAATAGTGCTTCATTTACTGTAGGATCAATTACCCACCCTCCTAAGTGAGGAAACTTTTTATTAAGAGCATTACGTCTCGCAAGTTCTGTTTTATTGGGTTTTTTTGGTATTAAAATTCCTCGCTCATACAATAATCTCATGAGCTCAAATTCTCCAATGTTCCTGTGTGTAGACAATAATCCTTCTGGAAGGACATAACCTGTCAATCTACAAAGCTCTACCGAGTTAGGTACACCGAGTTCTGAAGCTAGTCGATAAGTAAGAATAGAATCCTTTAAGGAATAATCGTAGAATACCTCAGCATCCTTTAAATTCCCTGAAATGCTGCTTCGCCATAATTCACCAAGAGTTTTTTCTAGTGGCACTTTCGCTTCTCCAAGCAAAATATTTGCGATAGTATCTAAATTTTTCTTCCCAGACAGAGGATGAATGCCCCATGATTTTCTAATTAAATCTACAACACCACGGCCCCTTAGACGATACCCTTCAACGGGTATTTCAATTTTGTAAATATCTTTTTGGCTCTCGGGGAATAATGCTAATGAAGCTAAAGATAGATCATACTTCAGCATCCTTCCTTGTAAATATGGAATATCAAAAAAGGTTCCATTGAAGGATACAAGAATATCAGGGGAAATCTCCTTTATTCTACGAATAAATTCTATTAATATTTCTTTTTCAGCAGAATCACTGTCTTCTTTCAGTATCAGTGCAAAAGATTTTGGATCCATGACCCCCATCCTTTCCCATGCAAACGATATGGCTGTAATTCTTCGAGTTTTTGCACTTATCAATTCTTGGATTGTCTCTTCATCATAATCCACTTCAATGTCAAAAGCAAGAATCATAGGTTGATATTCGGTTGATTTAGCCTCAATTAATTCGATATTGTTATAATCAGCACTAATTATAATCTCAGAGCTGTTTTCTCTAACAATTTTGCCTTTAACAGAATGATAATGGAGCGCACGAAGATTTCGATCAATTAAAAAACGCTTTGAAAAAGGAATATCTGCTTCAACCACGGAAAGTTTTTTCTGCTCGAAGATAGAGCGAATTTTGGGAACTTGAAAAGGAACCTTGCCAATAACTTTTGTTGCTAAGCTTTCCTTACCCCCAAAATAAGCTGTTCTTTTTTCTTCATTGATTGTAACTATCCATGAATTTAACTCCTTATTCCCTTTTCCAATAATTTCTTGAACTTCTTTCTGATCAGTCTCCACATAAAAATAAGGAAGAAATCCTTCAACCCTAATTTCAACCCTTTTTTGGCCCTGTTTTCCCCATAAATGAATTACTGGAAAATCATCCTGCCCAACCATCGAATAATCGCAATCTAATAGCACAAACTCAATAATTGAGAGCAAAATTCATCACGATTGTCTAGGTTCTATACTTGATTGCTAAAATATTAATGACTTCCGCAGCGTCTTCAGCGGAGTCTGCAGCTTGTTCTATCATATTAATAACATCCTTTATCTCAAACCATATACCATACTCCATATAATTTGCAGAAATGAATAATTGTCTGTTCATGATTTGGTAGAGTAAATCCAACTCTGATTCTCGGTCTCTAATTACATGATAGACGGTTGAAACTGCATCGATTTTAATTTCAAGGACTTGAAGGACATCCACAGTTGTTCTTACTAAAGAGCGTAGAGCAATAGCTGCATCATGAAGTTTTTCCTGAATTAACGGAGGGAGACTTTCGTGAGGTATTCTTTGCAATCGGTATAACGCCCCCAAGGACAAACCTGCGACACGATCCAATCTTCTGGCAATTCTGAGAAAATTCCCTGCATCAGGAGATTTATGAAGAGTTTTATATGTATTAACGACGATTTCTTCAAGTTTCGAATCAGCTTCAACTTCTAATTCCTTTGCACGTAATGTATTTTTAGCTAGATTCTGACGAAAAGTTGTATCCTCAATCGTTTCCTGCTCTAAATAGATTAGAATTCCTTTAGTGGCAGAAATAACACTTTCTTCAACAATCTTGGCATGAGATAGAGTTGTTTCAAACTGCCCCCACCCAGGACGCGTTTCTCGAACAAGGAAAAATAACCCCAACCCTGCAAAAAGAAGAATGAATCCTGCTAAGGTTAATGGAAGACGTAAAATTACACCCAGACTAGAATTCACATCATTGTACCATAAACTAGCCACTAAACCTGCAAGTAAAGGCCCCGTAAAGTATCCTAAATCTTTGAAGGATCTAAAAAAACCAATTACATAAGATTTCTGTTCCTCATCTGTAATATCAACAGATATGGACGGTAGAACTGGGTAATACAACCCTACACCTATTCCTCCAATGATAGATAAAAGAAAAAGTATCGGAAACGGCGAAAAACCCCAAGAAAAACCAAATAATGCACCTGCTTCAATTAAAAACCCAAAAACTATTGGTTTTTTACGGCCAATAGAATCGCTTATACGACCTGAAAAAGGCATTGTGATTGCCCAAGCCAAAGTAAAACTTGAGATAATTACCCCTGTCGCTTCTATTGAAAGACTATATCCAAATAATTCATGGCTTAATACAAGTGGTAGGTACAAAACAATGATACTATCAGCCATTTTGCTTATATGACCACTTAAGAAAGTAATGACTACCGTTGGGCGAGTAAGAAGTTGAAAAATGTTTTTCTTCTGTTCATCTGGAATTTCTGTTCGGATCTTTTCTAATTCAATTTGAGAACCTGACAAGAATACAGATCTCACCGTGAAAAGAGCTAGAAAAAATCCAAGTGAGGAAATTATAACTGAAAATAGAAAAGAAGTCTCTAGAATTCCACTAATCATCGTAAAGAAACCAGAAAGAAGAGCGCCTACAGAATATCCTGCATAAACCGCGAGTTCCATTAATCCTAGCCATTGAGCTCGTTTTGAGATTTCACCGATATTTGTGAGATATAACATTGCTCCAGCGTACAGTAATCCTTCACCTGCACCTAAAAATGAGTTACTGAAGCCTACAAACAGAGGATCGCCTTGGGAAAACAATAAACCAACAGAACCGATTGTAAATAATCCAGCTCCAAAAATTATTACTGATCTAATTCCAAATCTACTTGTTGATGGCCCAGTAAGAAAGCCAGTAATTGCTTTAAATAGGCCAAAACCAGCTAAAGTAAAAGCAATGGACAACCAGGCTCCAGTTTCGAACCAAAGCGTTACGTCTACCTTATCACCAGCATAGGTTGATAGAATTGTGCGCTGAACACCATAAGCAGAAGCAATGAAAAATACAACGATGAGTACTCCCAGTATCAACTTAAACCTGTTTGAAAGGAGTTCATCGGATTTTTTATTATCATTCTGGGTTATGTTCGTCAGTATTAATTCCTCCAAGTAGCCAAGATCAATGATATGAATGCGAATTGATTGGGTATTATATTATAATATTACTGCAATAAAAATTCAACTACTTAATCACTTGCAAACCTTTGAGATAACGAGCGGCTAGATTGGAATACAGATCCGCTGAGAAAGTAATAAGATTACGATTTTCATCTGTGATTTTTCTGATAACTTTGGCAGGTACACCAACAGCTAAGGACTCTCTCTCAATAGTCGTGTTACTTGTTACTAACGCACCTGCTGCAATTATACACCAGTCATTGATCTCAGCATGGTCAGCAACTATTGCACCCATTCCAACAATAATAAAATTATGAATAATAGAACCATGTACAATAGCTCCATGCCCAATAGTCACATTACTTCCAATGACCGCCCCTTGATCGGGTCCTGCATGTAAAACACAATTTTCTTGTATTGATGTATTATTTCCTATCTTTATCGAGCCATAATCGCCTCGTAATTTCGCTCCTGGCCCTATATAACAGTTTTCACCTATCATTACATCACCAATAACTTCAGCAGAGCGAGCGATGTAAGAATTATTTCCCACGATAGGTTTACGCTCTTCGAATTGATAGAGAGTCATTCTTTCACCTATACAATTTCTCTCTATCCCCATTTTTCAAGATTTTGGCAAAAAGAAAAGAGAAAGAGGAATTTTCCTTTTTCAGGAAATCCTCAATTCAATTGTTACAATTTTTTGATCATTCTGCAGTACGAATAGTTACATACTTCTTCCGTGAAACTATATCCAGTATTCTCACAATTAGGAACATTTCAATGATTCCTACACCAATTCCTAATCCAAGAATTACGGAAAAGATGTACAGGATAGTTGCGGTTGTATCTGCTTGAGGAAAAGTAATTCCAACAAATAGGCCAAAAATGAGAGTATATAGGCCTAAACCCAATGTAAGAAAAAGAATTTTCCGATGGAAACTAATATTTCTTTCATCGAGTCTGTTTTGCCCAATTACAATTGAAGCAAGAATGTGATTAAATCTACGATAGATTTTATTGCTTTTATTCCAAGCAGAAGAGGGTACTCCGACTACAGAACTGAAAATTCTAGTGAAAAAGCTAATAAATGAACCAATAATACCAGTCTCCGAAATTATTATCCAAAGAATTGCTAAAATTACACCGATGATTCCAACGCCAATGAAAGTCATTATAGCATTTTGAGAGACAAAATCGAGGATTTTTAACATTATTCCTTCGTAGATTACATCAAAAAGTATATCTAATAATCCAAAACGATCTTTAACTGGTGTAACAGTCCGATCATCAATTCCAATTATCCATAGAATTGCTTCAAATAATATTTCATCAAAGAACCAAAAAATGCCACCTATAATTGATGAAAGATTAATATTATCCAGAAAATTACGGAAACTATCAGATTCAGTCAGCCAGATAAGAATAGCAAATAATATGCCTCCAAAAAAACCTACAAGTACAAAAAATCCTGGAATGCTTTCAATAAAAGTTCTTTCATCGGCATCTAGAGCTTTTTCAGGTGATTTCTTTGTTCGAGCGAATCGAATCGATCTTCCAAACATCCGGAATATCCAAACGTAAGGATAAAATACTATTTTCAGGATGAATGCGCAAAAGTTCCAGATACTGGTAAAGATAGCTAAAATATCTTCTCTTCCAAATCCATCACTTAAGTCAAAACGGTATTTTTCTTGTGTCATAAGGACAACCTCATAATATTTATTGAAAAGTTAAAATCACTAATAGAAATTTTTTCCTCTAAAGAAAGATTGTGATAGTCCTTATAACTCGTATGGAATTTTTATAGTTTTTTGAATTCAGAGTTCCAGAATTTTACACTTATTGAGATGAAATTACTCAAAATTTGTTAGTCAAAATCGATTTCCTGACAGATTATTAAGAGAAAACTAATTATTTTCTATAAAAGAGGGCAAACTCAATTTAAATTCACTTAACATATCATCAGAAGGCATAAGTCACTTAAATTGATATTTTAACAACAAATTTGCCGTAAATTCTGTAATATTGCCCAGTATAGGCTGTAATCCGTGTTTTACTTATGGAATAGAATGTGCGGATAATCTCACTAGATAAAGCATTCATGCCTGCAAAAAGGCTCAGACGGAAGCATTCTTTAAGATACTTCAACAAAAAGTCTAGTTTAGAATTTCACTATCTAGGTTTTCAACTACTCAAAAAATCCAGAACAGAAATCCTATCAAAACAGGTTTAACAATCATTTGGAATCGAATACGAACCTTTATAATAAAAATATTGGATTATATTACTGCGTTGTGCTAAACGAACCCGCAGAAACCGTTTCATCCAATCGAGTGAAACGATTACTGTTCACTATTTAAAGAGTAAGTGGCTGTTTCAACAACGAAAGATGCAATCAACTCGGTTCGAATAGCAGAAAAGAAAAATTTCAATTCAACAAAAATAAGTGATTAAAAATGTCCCTAGCAGAAGGAATTACTGGCAAACCCCTTGTTATCGATAATGGTACTGGGTTAAGCAAAAACGGTTATGCAGGTGAAGATCAACCTCGTTCTGTTTTTCCTACTTTGATTGGTTACCCCAAATATCAATCCATTATGTCTGATGTTGACCACTACGTTC
>JAEOSP010000038.1 GCA_016840305.1 Candidatus Hodarchaeota archaeon | reverse complement strand
GAGGGGTATTATTTTTCATTCTGTTAGAGGAATCAGAACTTTACATTCTTTTATTCTAGGTAAGCATTTCCACTTCTGGAGATATTACTATCCCATTATTTGTAATTGATAGAGGAAAAATACCTCGTTTATGATTGATTCCACGCATTTTTATGATTTCAATAGCTCGTTGACGTTTTGAGCCAAGACGTTCATTATACAAGCGAATAATACCTGCAGCAAGAAATTCTTCAACTGTGTACCCTTTTGAAAGCATACTAGTTTCAGAGATAGCCAGGGAAGTAACACCAAATCGCTGGATAACATCAAAAAAACGTAAAAAATTGTATCGTATTTCTCTCACATCATCAAATAACAAGGAAATAATGGTTAGAGGATCAATGACTAGACGCTTTGCATCAACTTCGTTAATAGCATCCTTGAGAATTTTAGTAAGTGCAGGTAGATCTAGGTTCTTCTGCTTAAACACAATTTGTCCATCACCAAGTACCCTACCCACAGAAAAATCTAAAATCTTTAATCTGTTGGCCTTCTCATATTTGGTCAAGTTATAGCCAAAAGACTCCTGGGTTATTCCTAATTCTTTCCGATTCTCGTTGAAACTGCAAAATACACCAGCTTCGTCATATATTTCAATTCCTCCAATCAAAAATCCCATCGATAAGCAAGTTTTTCCACAACCAGGTTGTCCTGACAGAATACTTGTCCATCCTGTAGGAATTCCTCCATTAAGAAGCTCGTCCAGACCTATTATACCTGTTTTCGTAAGTTCCATTCACCCACAACGTAATTTTCAGATGAAGGTAAAGACCTAGCAATACCTGAGTAATTAGGAATGCTCATTGCTTAAAAACGCTTCATTACTCAAGTCGCTCAAACACTCTCAATCAATGTATTTCATCATCTAGAGAGGGAGGAAAATTCTATCTTTGAGGTATTAATTAACACCAGTTGTATGTCCATTACGTTTGTTCCAGTTGGCCCTGATAGAATTAAAGACCTTCCAACATGTTGAAAGAAGCTTGTCATATCATTATTCTCTTGAAATCTCTTCAAATTGATATTTTTCCTTCTAATTTCCTGAATGGTATAACCGTCACTAAGAGCTCCCGCAAAGTTGGAATTACCGTCTATACCATCTGTACCTGCTACTAATATTGCGACATCTAGATCTGTTGAACCCTTTAACATCTCTTCTAAAAACCCACCCACCACCTCTTGATTTCTACCACCTATTCCACTTCCTCGAACATTTATTATAGGTTCTCCTCCTGACATATACAGAACAACTGAAGTTTTTTCTTGTAAAATTTTACTACTTTCCAGGTATAACTTTTTTCCGATATCACGGGCATTAGCTTCAACTAAATCTTCTTGATCTTTCACTTCAATCCCCCATCCTCCAACCTTCTCAGAAATGGCTCTTCTTGCTATTTTATTTGATCCTAATACAAAATTATGGACTTTCTGAAATATAGGATTTTCTTTCTTTAGTGTTTCCTCAATTTCACCTTTCAATCCTTGATTTATCACTTGGGACACATTATGGGGAATAATATTGCTATGAAGATTGTACTTCTCTAATATGCTTTGAACTGACTTGTAAGTACTTGAATCTGGAAAAAAAGGCCCTGAAGCTATACTCTCTATATTATCTCCTACAACATCTGATATTATCAATGATAAATTCACACAGGGTATCATCTTAGTGAATTTTCCTCCCTTAATATTTGAAACGTGTTTTCGAATAACATTGATTTCATGTATTGACATACCTGAACGAATTAAAACCTGATTAAGAGCACGAAGATCATTAAGTGAAATAGGGGCTATTGGTGATGCCCATAACGCAGATCCACCTCCAGAAATCAAGCTAATTACGAGATCTTCAGGTTTAATTTGCTTAACGGTATCTATCACGATTTCAGTATTTTCTATATTCTTCTTAGAGGGGAGTGGGTGTGAAGATTCCAAAGTTTGTATACTATTAAGATTTAATGATCTTTTAATTCCTTCAGGAACACAAATAGTTCCTGATAACTTATACGAAGGAAAAATGTCCTCAACCGCTTCAGCCATACGACCAACGGCTTTTCCTACTCCAATAACCCATACTTTGTCAGTTTTTAATTTGTACGTAAAATCTTTGATCTTAACCGTTGATGTTTCAGGATCGTATTTCAGAGCATTCTTCACAATTTCGTATGGGTTAACGGCTTCTACACCTGTTTTATATAAGCTTAAAAGAAATTTTCGACCTTGTAGTACAAATTTGTCAGATCGAAAATCTACAAGATCAGAATAGTTCGTAATTTCCATATAACTTCACTATTGAGCCTTACCATATCCTCCACCACCAGGCGTCTTAATAATCAATGTTTCTCCTTTTTTAAAATCTACAATTACTCTTCCTGGAAGAACTATCTCCTCTCCATCCACTTTTCTTTTGATATTAACCCCTTTCGCCCCCGAATTCCCCTCAAGAAGTCCATAAGGGGAAAATTTTCTTCTTTCAGATTGTAAAGATACTGTTGCATCTACTAAACACTCAATTTCCTTAATTAGTCCATCTCCCCCGTTTTTTAAACCTTTACCTCCTGAATTTGTTCGAATGCAATAACGTTGTACTCGTAAGGGAAAAGCTATTTCAAACGCTTCAATAGGAGTGTTAAGTGTATTAGTCATATGACTATGGATTGCGGAAGCCCCATTATAGTTCATTCCTGATCCAGTTCCACCCCCTAACGTTTCATAATATGTAAATGGGATATTATTAGTGGTAGAACCTATGGTTACATTGTTCATTGTCCCTTGTGAAGCAGCAGGTATTTCAGGATACCCCTTCGCAAGTGCTCCTAATAAAACGTCAACTATTCTCTGAGAGGTTTCTACATTTCCACTAGATACTGCTGCTGGCATTTTAGGATCAAGAAGTGATCCTTCTGGGACTTCAATGCTTATATTCCGAAATAATCCAGCATTTGTCATGATAGATGAATCAGTAAGGCATCTAAAGACATAATACACACATGAATAAACAACGCTTTTTGGACAGTTTACATTTCCAAGTTGCTGTCTATCAGTTCCATCAAAAGATACGCTGATTGTGTTTTTACTCTTCGTTATTGTAACCTTAATCTTAACTGGATCTTCTGTAATACCATTTGAATCTAGATAGTCCTCGAATTCAAAGGTGTCATCAGGAAAATTGGAGAGATGTGATTCAAACGCTTCCTCGGATAAATCCATTAATATTCGGATTGAATCTTCGAGAAATTCTCTACCATATTTTGATGATAATTCCTTTAGACGTTTTTCCCCTCTTATCAGAGCCGCTCTTTGAGCACGAAAGTCTCCGAGGCGTTCTTTTTTAACTCGAACATTACTCAAGATTAAATTCATTACATCAGATACTTCTTCACCTTGGGAATATAGTTTAACAGGTGGAATGACTAATCCCTCTTGAAAAAGTTCAGTAGATGTTCCAGGCATACTACCTGGCGTAGATCCACCAATATCAGAGTGATGTGCCCTATTGGTTACAAAGAAAGTAAGCTTCTGGTCAATGAAAACTGGCATTACAAAGGAAATATCGGGAAGATGTGTTCCACCAAAATAGGGGGAATTTAAAATTATAATATCGCCTCGTTGAAAGGAGCTTATTTCATATTCACGTAAAATTACTTCTAAACTAGAGAACATTGCTCCTAGGTGGACTGGTATATGTTGTGCTTGCGAAACTAACTCCCCTTTCTTGTTAAAAATCGCACAGGAAAAGTCTAATCGTTCCTTCACGTTTGTACTGAACGAGGCTCTCCTAAGCACGATCCCCATTTCTTCAGAAATATTCTCAAGAGCCTTTTGGATCACACTTAGACTGATAATATCAGGTGCCTTCTTTTTATTCTTCATCTGTATTTATGCTCCTTCATCTTGAGAATATATTTTAACAGGAGGGAAATACCCTTGCATTACTATCCACACTATCTTTTTTTAAAATAATTTATCGTTTTCTGGTAAAATCATTGATTACCTATTATCAACGATCGAATCGAATTTTTGATTATCCAATTGTGAAGTGAATAATCATTCCTTGCTATTTCCAACAATAGGTGTAATTTATTACAATAAAGATAAAAAACCGATGATTTTCGGTTCAGCTGCAGTCAATTCAATATAAAATTGG
>JAEOSP010000364.1 GCA_016840305.1 Candidatus Hodarchaeota archaeon | reverse complement strand
GATGAATACGTTCAAAACAATCCTGTTGGACTGGCCATGTTAAGGGACAACAGGAAAGAGAATTATAGTTTCCGTGCAACTACCTTTGCAGAATTTTCTATAATTGATGGGATGACCTTCAAAACTGAGTATGCTGTGGATTATGGCCTGTCAAACAGTTACAAATTTAATCCTGCATACACATTTGGAGCTTTAAAAAACGAAGTACGTGAAGGTTATCGAGCAAAAGCGAACAGCAAATATTGGAGTTGGAGAAATGTTTTAACTTATAATAAAAAATTTGGTGTTCATGCTGTCACAGCCATGTTAGGTCAGGAAATCCAAGAATCAAATTGGGAGAGATTGTATGGCTACCGTTCTGGCTATTTATCCAATGGAGCTACCGATTTAGATCTAGGAGACGCATTAACAGCTAAAAATGCCAATGGAGGAAATAGTAGTTCGCTAAGTTCTGTGTTTGGAAGGGCATTCTATTCATACAACGATAAGTATTTATTGACATCAACACTTCGTTACGATGGTTCCTCGAAATTTGCAAAGGGAAACCGTTGGGGTATGTTCCCCTCTGCAGCATTGGCATGGAAAGTATCAAACGAAGATTTTTTTAGTAATGTTGTACTAATAAATAACATGAAATTGCGCGTGGGTTGGGGCAAAGTAGGTAATGAAAATGTGTCTCGTACTGCCTATTCTTATACGGCTATTTATAATCCTAGTGCTACTGCCATTATGGGTACGGCATTACTTGCAGGGAATACTCCAAATCCAAAATTACAGTGGGAAACAACCACCTCCGGCAATTTGGGTTTAGACCTTAACCTGTTAAGAAACCGTATAGAACTAATTGGTGATATATACTATAAAAAAACAGATAACCTTTTACTATTATTACCGCTTCCTGCATATGTGGGAACTACCGGCCAGGGGGCAGCATCTGCACCATGGGTAAATGTTGGATCACTTGAAAATAAAGGTGTAGAATTAACTTTGAACACCGTAAATATTGATAGAAATAGCTTCTTTTGGCGTTCGAACTTTGTGTTCTCTCTGAACAGAAGTAAGGTCCTTTCTCTGGATACGGAAACCAGTATTTTAGATTCAAAGCTGTACCAAGGTTCAGATGTTACCATTGTTACCCGAACAGCTGTTGGACAACCCATAGGCCAGTTCTATGGTTATAAAGTAATAGGTCGCTTTAACACTGCCACCGATTTTTATTATAAAAATGAAGAGGGCGAAGTGGTTCCTGTTGCAATACCGGATGACATGGAAATTGGGGAGAATAGTGTTTGGATTGGCGATTACATTTTTGATGATGTAAATAATGACGGTGAAATTAACGAAGAAGATCGCACTTACATAGGAAGTCCGGAACCTTTATTTACTTATGGAATAGGGAATACCTTTAGCTATAAAGGATTTGATTTAAATATTTTCCTTACCGGAATATTTGGAAACGAAGTAGTAAACTACCAGCGCCGTTGGTTAGAGAATCCGAGAGGAAACACAAATCTTTTTCAGAAAGCTTTAGGGTATGCAAAGCTAGATTTAATTGATCCGGAAGGTCCAAACGACTACAGAAACATGCAAATTGTAGGGGGCGATGCTGATATGCCTCGTATTGCCGCATCTTCAGCAGCCTCAACATCTAACTTTCGCTATAGCGATAAGTTTGTAGAGGATGGATCCTATTTACGCATTCAAAGTATCTCTTTATCTTATACTTTTCCTAAACCATGGATCTCAAAGCTCACAATAGAAAACTTAAAATTATATGTTAATCTTCAGAATGTATACACTTTCACAAAATATTCAGGCTACGATCCGGAAATCGGCTCGATGAATCAGGATGTATTATTAACAGGTATTGACAATGCTCGCTATCCAATGCCTCGTATGTATACTTTTGGGTTAAATGTAACATTCTAACAGATAAAAAGAACAGAATATGAAGACAAATAAATTTATTTCTATATTTCTTGCCGTATTGTTTTCCTTATTATATATCAGCTGTAGTGACTTCCTTGAAGTAACACCAAACGATAAAATTATACAGGAAAACTTTTATCAAAGCGAGGCGGACTTTCAAGCTGCTACAGCGGCTCTCTACAATAAGGTATGGTTCGATTTTAACGATAAGTTTTACTATGGTTTAGGAGATGGTCGCGCGTATAATCTATATGCTCCGTTCTCAGATTACATATATCCCTTCAGCGATATAACAGAAACCGGATTAACGGGGCCCTTAGTATCGGCATGGGCATCGTTCTATAATGTTATTCAACAATCTAATAAAGTAATTATTGGTATTCAAGATAGTCCTGTTGAAGAGAACACTAAGAATCAATATATTGGTGAGGCTCGCTTTATGCGCGGAACAGCTTATTGGTATTTAGCTTCGCTTTGGGGAAATGTGATTATTTGTGAGAATCCTGACGATTTAGTAAGCAATCCAATTGTTAATACAAATCCAATAGAGGATGTATACGAGTTTGTAATGAGAGACTTAGAGTATGGAGCAAAATATCTTCCTGATGACTCCTTTCAGCCTGGTCGCTTAACAAAATACAGTGCTTTTGCAATGCTATCACGTATTTACTTATCCTATGCAGGCCTAAGTGATAATCCGAATAGTGGTCAGCGCGATGAAGCATATCTTGACTTAGCAAAAAAAGCAGCTCTGAAGGTAATTGAAGAAGGACCATACACCTTAATGGAAGATTACTATGATTTGTTTAAGATTGAAAATAACAACAATTCTGAATCTATTTTTGCCCTGCAGTGGGTGCCAAATGGTGATTGGGGTGTTATGAATACACAGCAAGCTTATTTTGCAGCAGGATCAGATATTACAGGCGATGATGCTGCATGGGGATACTGGACAAGGGCTTCAGTGGATGTGCTAACTATTTATGAAGCTACGGACCTTCGCCGAAAAGCGACCTGGATGGGGTATGGTGATCTCTATGAAGATATTAACAAGGCAAATGGTGGCTATCTCTATGAAAAAACAACAGAAGCCTTAAATGTTAAAAAGGGAGTTGTGGGTTCATCAAAAGATAATCCTGCAATATCAAAAATGAATTCTTCCTTAAATACTTATATGATTCGTTTGGCAGAAGTTTATCTTAACTATATAGATGCTGAGTGCGGTAACTATCCAGGTACTGCTGATGCTGATGCATTAACGTTTTATAATCTGCTACGTAAGCGCGCAAATGTTCCCATCGAAACATCCGTTATATCGACCGAAGACATTTTTAATGAACGAAGAGTTGAATTATGTATGGAAGGTCAATTTTGGTACGATCTGGTACGGCGTGCTTACTACAAACAACAGGAAGTAATTAATTTCATTCAGTCGCAAAGCAGAGGTAG
>JAEOSP010000363.1 GCA_016840305.1 Candidatus Hodarchaeota archaeon | reverse complement strand
TATAGGTCCAAGCGAAAAACGAGTTATTACAGCCCTTGGCGATATATATAAAAATCAGATTCTCACTAAGCACGTTGATATGATTTGGACAGCAATAAATAGACTAAGGAAAATTCACAGAACAATAAGCTATCGATTGAAGTATTTTGCTACACATTACGTAATGCATGGAACTGAAGAAGATGAGTTAGTAGACGAGGATTTAAATCTTTATCTAAGTGACTTCAAAGGCATCATTGAGCTGGAAAAGGTTGAAAATATTGAAGGTCCCGTTTTCATTGATTCATATTTAGTTAATCGAATATTACGGGGGGAAGCCGATGGCTGAAGATTTAAAAAGAGAAAACTTGGCACTGTATTTAATGAAAGCTGTTGTAAATAAATGTACTGGAGTAAATGAAAAGAGAGTTCTGGATGACAAACCATCTAAAAGATTTTTTATAGGAACACTTAATCCGAAAACAGAAAATGCACCATCTGTATTCACAAAAGTTGCTCCAAGCCAGATTGGTATTACAGGGTTAATTGATCCAAAAATAGTTAAAAATGCAGTACTGAGGGTGAGGATATCTGGCACATTTTACCAAAAGGTATTTCCTACCTTCGAAGAACAAATTGAAGCTGCTAAAATAAAATATTCTCCCTTAAGTTCAGAGGAGGATGAAATTGAAAAGGAAGTATCATTAGTTGAGGATGAAGAAGAACAACTGCATGAAGGGGAATTTAGAGAAGTATATGAAAAAACTGAAAAACTCAGTATTGATATAGAAAAGAAAATTTCAGAAATTATTGATGCTGGTGGCATGGGGGAATTGGAATTATCAGAAATTAAGAAGGAGGTAAGTAAAATAAAAGCCAGCGCTGAAAATAAAACAAGTGCGTTTTCTCTTAAAAAGAAGAGAGGACTTAAAATAGTCACGCCTGAAATGCTCACATCAAAAAAAGAATATGATGAGCGCATTGAAGAAGTAAAAGGAGAATCTTATGAACAAGAATGGGATCTGACCTCAATTGTCACCATAACGCCTTTTAAAGAAAAATTAAAAATTACAGTAACATTAATGAATGCAGTAAATCAAGAAAAGGAACCGAAAGACCTTGAAAATTCGCTTTTTGAATCGGGACTTGAAATGGAAATAGACGGAGGTGAATTCGATTCGTATATACTTGATTATCTAACCGATGATTACAAATTTGATGGAAACATAGAGGCCGACGGCATCAATTGTTCAACTGAAAAAATAACTTCAAATAAAATATCCTGTGTTCACATTCCTGTATTTAAACAAAAAAGATATAAAAGTAGTGATAAAATAAAACCAGATTTTGAAACACTTTCCAGAGACCCAATTGATGAACTGAAGAAAATAGAGAATGAAATGAAGATATATTTAACCGAGCTGGACTTATTTTATAAAAAAATGGAACCTGGTTTAACAGAGAAAGGGAAAGTATTATTTAGGCAGGATATTAAGGATTATGAAAAGTGCTTAGAAAGATACGCGTATGGAATTGAAGTACTTGCTATGCAGACACAAACTGGAAAAGCCATTTGCGAAGCATTTAAACTGATGAACGAGAGTTTTCTTACGTCTTCTAAGAACTTTACGTCATGGAGAGTGTTTCAGATTGTATTTATCACATCCCTTGTTCCAGATATTGCTTCAGTGTATGATGATGAAATAAAAAATTACAGAGATTCTGTAGATCTTGTATATTTTCCTACCGGTGGCGGTAAGACAGAAGCCTATCTCGGTATAGTAGTAATGCAGATGTTCTTTGACAGGTTCATGGGAAAAAAGGATGGTGTTTCTGCCCTTACTAGATTTCCTCTACGACTTCTATCACTTCAACAGCTTCAGAGAATTGCCGATATATTTGCTCAAGCTGAAAAAATTAGAAGAAAACAACCAATAATAAATGGAAAAGACTATGCTCCTTTCAGCACAGGGTACTTTGTGGGTAAGAATAACACACCTAATAGGGTGAAAGGAAGAGATGTTGATGTAATCAAATCAATAACAGAGGGGGAAATCGAAAAAGACAGATACAGGATAATAACAAAATGCCCATTTTGTAATCAAAAAGATTCTGTAGAAATTGAAGGAGATGAAAAACAAATTCGTTTATTCCATGTGTGTAAAAATACTGATTGCCCTGAGCAAATTTTACCCATCTACATTTCAGATTTTGAAATATACCGCTATCTTCCAACATTTATTATTGGAACAATAGATAAAAGTGCTTCCTGTGCTATGCAGAGGTTTTTCAGGCAGATATTCGGCGAGGTAACTCATAAATGCCCTGAACATGGTTATCTCAGCGGGGGAAAATGCCTGCAAATTGAGAGCTGTGAGAAAAAACCTGAGGAATATGAGCCTGTAACTCTAACCGATCCAAGCCCTTCTATACTCATACAAGACGAGTTGCATTTAATTAGAGAATCACTTGGTTCATACAGCTCACATTATGAATCTTTCTTTGACGAATATATGCAGAAAATAACTGATGGAAAAAAACGCATGAAGATTATTGGAGCAACTGCCACGATACAGCAGTTTGAACATCAAGTCCGCCAGCTTTACAACAGGTCTGGAATACAATTCCCACCATCAAGTCCGGACCTCAGCCAATCTTTCTTTGCATATGAGGATAAAAATGAGTTGGCAAGGCTTATTATCGGTATAATGCCGCACAATAAAACAATAATATTCGCAGTACTGGACTTACTTAGGTACTACTATGAAGAAATAAAATATCTTGAACGAAATCCTGAAAGGCTGTTAGAAGCAGATATTGGATTTCGTAATAAAGAGCAGGCACTAGAAGCAGTAGAAGACTACAAACTTTTACTTTCATACAATCTAGTTAAACTTGAAGGCGATGCGATAACACAATCAGTAAAAACGATGATAAACCCCAGACTTCGAGAGCAAGGAATTGATGAAATGGTAGTTAGAGCAATGACAGGAGATGTCACTTTCAGCGATGTGAGGGAAGTGTTAAATATAGTAGAAGATAGAGATTCTGAGAAAGAACTGGATTTGATTACCGCAACAAGCATGATTTCACATGGAGTGGATATTGACTCATTAAATTTGATGATATTCAGAGGAATGCCGAGAAATACAGCTGAATATATACAGGCATACAGCAGAGTTGGAAGAAAATATCCCGGCCTGGTGTTCATTGTTTTTAATCACACCAGAGAGCGGGATCAAAGCTACTACAAATACTTTCATAAATTCCACGAGTTCCAACCGCTGTTAGTAGAACCCGTACCAATAAATAGATGGGCAAAATTCAGCATTAACAGAACAC
>JAEOSP010000362.1 GCA_016840305.1 Candidatus Hodarchaeota archaeon | reverse complement strand
TGAATCCTAAGGAAGTGGGCGATACTGTTGATTTGTTTATTCGGAAATTTCATTCGCTTCAAAGTGTTTCTAATAATTTTATCATTGAAATCTGGAAAAATACCATGATCATTTTTAGAAAGAGCAGAAACTTGATGAAAAAGGGAAACAAATCGTAAATTTAAGCTTGTGTCTATCAATAAATCCTCAATTAATTTTAAGGTTATTTCAACTCGTGAAATTCCTAATTCAGTTATTTCTTGCATACTGGGGGATTGAAATTCAGGGATAACATGAATGAGGAAACCTGATTTATACATTAAACGTAAGGCTTCTTTCCAGTAGTCCCCAGCCATCAATTTCTGCAATTCGGTTTGAATACGCTCCTTGGCTACTAAGTTAAAGGTTTTAAAATGATTTGGTACTTCATTGAAGGTTTGATCATCAATAGTGTAGCCCAATTGAGAGAGAAAACGGAATATCCGAATTAATCGTAATCCATCCTCTTCTAATCTCTCTGCTGGAGCTCCTACTAACCTTACTATCTTATTACGAATATCTTTTACTCCATTGAATGGATCAACCAATTCTTCTGTTATTGAATTGTAAGCTATTGCATTTATAGTAAGATCACGTCGAGATAGATCCTCATTGATGTCTGAAACAAAAGAAACATTTTCTGGATGCCGCCCATCGAGGTAATTTCCTTCAATACGAAATGTTGTTATTTCTATTGTAAACTTATCAAAAAGAAGTGTAACGGTTCCATGTTTCAATCCTGTTGGAATCACACGATATTCTTTACTGAAAATAGAGATAACTTCAGATGGTAATGCATCGGTTGCAAGATCCCAATCGTTAGGACGTGTCTTTCCTCTCAATAAATCTCGTATCGATCCACCTACTAAGAACACTTGAAAATTATTCGAGTGAAATCGCTCACAAACCGTGTGGATTCCATCAGGTATATTGCTTGGTGAGAGATTCATAAGAAGACCGCTTTAGCTAGAAAGAAGGAAAAGAGCTAATAAAATCTTTGTGTATTTTTACTAGTGTTTCATTCTTAATGAGAGATGACGTTTGCAGCAGCTTTATCAGCGATTAAAAGAGTTTTATGAAATACTTCTCAAAGAAGGTCAGTCGCTGAACTGGACTCCTAATGAAACTTATGATATTGCTTTACAATCACTCATTAAAATCATCTCCTTGTTTTATTTTAAACCATGGATTAATCTGTCGAATGGTTCTTCTCTTAAAAATGAGAAAATGAAAGGAAGCATAGATTTCTTTTATCAGGTATTCCTTCCTAACGATAAATCCCACATAAATATCAATCCTATCTATCAACTAATCGATCTTACACCAAACGAACGAAAAATAGTTCAAGTCATTCCATCCGATGTTTGGGACAGTCTCCTCACCTTAATGAATGAATTCCGCATTACAATAATCGAAGACTTTCTCGAAAAATCAAACACAAATCGTAAGCTAACACCTGAATTCCTTTCCACACTGACAGAAATGGTACTTAATGATTATGAAAAGGATTTCAAGGTCACACCTAAAGTTACTAAGCGAAAAAAGAAAGGAGCTTACTACTCTCCATGGTCTATTATTCGCAAGCTTACTGATGGAACCTTAATAGACGAAATGTTATCTATTAACAAGACTATTTTTGATCCAAGTTGTGGAACTGGATCTTTTCTCTTATATGCTGCAGAAAGGATATACTCACTTAAATCAAAATATTCCAAGATCACATCAACTACAAGCATTGAGATTATTCAAAATAATATTTATGGGATTGATAAATCCAATCCAAGTATCTTAGTTACTAAAATACGGTTAACTTTGTGGATAATAAGTAAATCACCTCTGATAGAGAGGGATATCAATTCAGAGAATTTATACAATATAAAGAATGGAAATTCACTTTTTGGGTTAGTTAATGAAGATTTTCATCCAACAATAGATTTAATTAACATTGTTCCGAAGATTAATGAGTTAGTCAAAATTGATCTTACTTCCTTCAATAATAATAGCTATAACCAACAAATGTGGACTAATTTACTCTCTCAGATTAAATTGAATGCTTTTAAGGATCGAAATGATACAAATGATGAATGTCAGTACCATAAAGTTATACAACTCTTTAACCCAGTTTTTGATAATGTTTACAATCAAAAAATGAGGAATATTGTCGAAAAGAAGCATAAATCGAAATCATTAATACCTAAAGAGAAGGACAATATCAGTTATTTTCACTGGGGTTTACATTATCCAGAGATCATATTGGAAGGGGGATTTGATGTATGTTTAGGGAACCCACCATACGGTCGTTCTATCCTTACGATAGCAGAAAAAAATCTTTTGAAAATAGCATATGACTCATGCCAAGGAGAAAATCAAAAAAAAGTCAGTTTAAATGCAGCGAGTGCTTTTCTTGAACGATCCTTGACTCTTCTTAAAAATAAAGGACAGTTAGCTTTTATTCTTCCCTATTCTGTACTTAGAGTGGAGGAATTTGAGGATATTCGTAAAAATATGCTAGAAAAGTTCACGATCAATGAGATTCATGATGAATCCTCTGCTTTTGATGAAGTAACCCTCGAAATGTGTTCAATGATAATTACTAAACATAAAATTCCAAAGTATAAGATCCGAATATTTCCCAGGGAAAACTACAAAGCTTTGAAACAAGTTGACAAGAGTGTTTTTCAAACACATGGTAGATACATGATTTACTATGATGAACTATGGGAAGAAGTCCTCAATCAAGGATCTTTAAAGATAATTATGGCTGATTATGGCATTGATCATAGAATAGTCAAAAAAGACTTACTTCGCACTTTTACTCCATCAGAAGGATACATTATTCCATTTCTTCATTCAGGTAAGTCGATCACATCATATGCTCTTCAACCTAAATATTTTCATTGGGCTAAAGCTGATCAAAAAAGTGATAGATTTAAGAAATACCTCAAAGAACCAAAATTGATCTGTACAGCAATTGGAAATGAGTTTCGTGTTACTTACAAACCTCCAGGATTTGTTCCAGGCACAAATGTCTCCATTATGGAGATTACTGAATCAACTTTTGAACTGCTTCCAATTATGCTTATTCTGAATTCTTCATTAATTAACTACGTACTGAAACGATATATTCTGAATTATTCTCATTTAACTGTTTATTTACATAAATATTATACACAACTGATACCAATTAAGTATCCATCTCTCCATGTTAAAGAATGGACTATCCTAGCCAGTTACATCTCTTTACTTAAACAATTAGATATTTTAGACGATAAAAGGTCTTACAAGAATGAAATTTCTCTTTTAGAAAAGATTGCTGACTATTTAGTAATTCAATTATATTTCCCAAAGATTTTCAGAAATTTAGATCTCAGATTAGAAAATATATTAGCAATATTTCTTTTTCCAATCCAATATAAAACGTGCTTTCAAGTATTACTAGACCCCAATACAGCTATAGATAGAATTCCTAATTCCCATCAATTGACAATATTCGATAGTGAGAAAATAGTACGAAACACAATAAAAAATTTAAAAATGGACGGTATTATCTCTACTCTTGAAAAATGCAGAAAAGAAATACTAAAACAACCAATCATACCATCAGATATCCTTTAATTTATCAAACCTGTGATATTCATATATATATAGGAGTATTACCGACTATAATACGGAAATTACCCGATATAAGATATCACTAGAGTAATACCTCCACTTAAGTTCAAGATCTTTTTAGAGCCAACAGTCACAAGACTTAAAGAAAAACTTAAATAGATCAGTATTGTAATCTGCTGACATTCAATTTAACAAGGCCATTACTTTTCATCGTGAGGCTCAAGGATGCAAACTACAAATTCGATAGACCCTATAGACGGAACACACCTTTTAGAAGAACTAACAAAGGACATGACGGATCAACAAAAAGGTATGATAAATAGCATCCTGCAAGGACGGAGTTTGTTTGCTAATTATACGTTTAAAGATGCAGTAACTGAATTAGACGATTTATTTGATTCCAAATAATCCAAAGAAGTAACCCAATATTCATCATAGGATCAACATTTAAATAAACGTATTTTTTATTGGAATTTCATGAATGAAGCAATAATTGAAGCATATAATAGAATTACTGATTATATTAACAAGACTCCTGTTATGAAATCTCGTACGCTTAACAGACTTGTTTCGGCGCAAGTATATCTTAAATGCGAAAACTTCCAAAGAGTCGGGGCCTTTAAAGCAAGGGGCGCATTTAATGCAATAATACAAATCATCAAATCAAAACCAGCGGGGATAATAACACATTCTTCAGGTAATCACGCACAAGCTGTTGCTCTTGCTGCTAACGAATTGGGAGTACCAGCAACGATAGTCATGCCACGAAACGCTCCATCAGTTAAAAAAGAAGCTACAAGAGGATATGGAGCTACGATCGTAGAATGCGGCAATAACCCCGTTGATCGAAAACAAAAAACGGATGAGCTAATCAAGAAGTATGGCTACGTTCTTGTGCACCCTTATAATGACTTGAGAATTATCCATGGAGCAGGTACTGCCGCTTTTGAACTTTTAACTGAAGTAGGAAAACTTGATTATGTATTAACCCCTGTTGGAGGAGGAGGTCTCCTTTCAGGCACTTCGATTTGTGTGAAATCAATGTATTCAGATTCTGTAGTAATAGGGGTAGAACCAGAAAATGCTAATGATGCATTCCTTTCATTCAAAGATGGAACTAAGATTTATCCTTCAATAAATCCAAATACAATAGCGGATGGTCTTCGTACTAACTTAGGAGATATCACATTTGATGTGATTAAGAAAAATGTGGATGATATAATTACTGTTTCTGAAAGTGAAATTGTGAATGCAATGCGCTTTCTATGGGAAAGGATGAAACTGGTAGTGGAACCATCTGGAGCTGTTCCGTTAGCAGGCTTATTTAAAATTGTAGAAAGTGAGCTGAAAGAACTTTATAAGAATAAAAAAATTGGGTTAATAATTTCTGGCGGTAATATTGATTTATCAGAGTTTTTCTCTACTACATACGAAATCCACTAAGGAAGGAAATCCCTCTCGCCATTAGATTTCAAAGAGCTAACATACCAATTAGATAAAGAATCAGGAATTTCTTACGTGGGAATCAGGAGGAAGTATCAGAGAAAAAATGGAGAAATACTTAAAAAAAAGGATGTTGTCCAGTATGCTGATATCATCTAAGAAAGAGAAGGTGGTTGAAAATATGACGAAAGATACTGATTTATTGGAAGAAGTTAGAAAAATTCGCGAGTTATTAGAACCTGCACCAGCTCCCCCTCCCACACCGCCTAAGAATTTTATGGAAGAATTTAAGGCGTTTTTAAAGAAATATAAAGTAATGGGACTTGCTGTGGCATTCATTCTTGGTCTTTACTTAGGTACATTAGTTAAAGCACTTGTTAGTGACCTGATAATGCCCTTAATCAATTTATTGTTACCTGATATTCCTTGGGAACAGATAGCTCTGTTTCCGACAACTTCAAGTCCAAATGGTATTTTCTTAATAGGTCATTTTACTGGTGAATTAGTCACATTCATAGTTGTGGCATTTGTTATTTTCCTTCTAGTAAAAGTCTCGACAAGAGTAGGAATTGAATAAACCTACTCCAATTTTTTTTTATTGAATGAGGACTAAAAGAGAATATTATCTAAAATCTCCCTCGTTTGCTAAATTAAAAAGAAAATTTCTTGGGAAAGTTTGACTTTCCCAGAATTTAAAGATCTATATTAGAACTTAATTAAAAGACTCTACCATCGGTCTCTTCGACCGCCACCACTTCGACCGCCACGATCTCCGCCACGACCACCACGACCACCACGATCTCCGCCACCGCCGTAAGAACCACGACCACCACGATCTCCGCCACCACCATAGGAACGACCACCACCACCGCCGTAGGAACGACGTCTGGGATCATCAACATGTTCTGAAGAACGATCGTTTTCGGTATTAACTTCATCAAAAACTGTCGAATCTTCTGCTAGTGCACCATATTTCCCTTTGGAAAGGCGTAATGAATTCCTAAATACATTGGCAAAGCCATTTGATAATTTGTATACTTTCTCCATTTCTAGAAGATCAATATCCTCATTCCAGAGGGTTATTGTAATTTTTCCAGTTTCATCAGCAACAGAGAAATCACAAACACGGTGTGTCTCACCTGATTTATTTGTTATTTCTCGTTCCTCTTCTTTTTCACAGACTTTAAAAACAACGTCTAAATGTTTTTC
>JAEOSP010000361.1 GCA_016840305.1 Candidatus Hodarchaeota archaeon | reverse complement strand
GCGCATAAAGGGTCAAACATCAGATGTGCGGGTCAAGTGAACAAACTTCAAGCGAAAGTGACCATACTGGAAACAGTATGGACCCGATAGACAATATCCCCCCCTTCTCCTTTTATAATGAAGAAATAAATCTAAAATAACCACTACTTTAACAGCTTAATAATGTGAAAAAAATGGTAAATGAGAAAATGCGAGCAGTTATATGCACAAAATATGGATCACCAGAGGTTCTTCAGATCCAAGAGATGGAAAAACCTATACCTAAAGATAATGAAGTCCTTATAAAGGTACGTGCAACCACAGTAACTTTATATGACGTATGGATGCGAACTAGCACAGCTCCCCCGGGATTCGGGTTCTTAATGCGATTAACGTCTGGAATCAGAAAGCCAAAGCAACCTATTTTTGGGACTGAGTTCGCAGGAGAAGTTAAAGTAGTAGGAAAAGATGTAAAGTTGTTCAAGGCTGGTGACCAGGTTTTTGCTTTTACTGGGATGAATTTAGGCGCATATGTCGAGTTTATCTGTATGCCTGAAGACGGGATGTTGGCAATAAAACCAACTAATATGACCTATGATGAAGCT
Organism: Candidatus Hodarchaeota archaeon; assembly: GCA_016840305.1. The sequence goes on along the minus strand of JAEOSP010000361.1, from coordinate 2,451 downwards.
ACCGCTGTCCCATATGGGGCATTAACCGCGTTATTTTTCCTAAGAAAAGGAAATATCCAGAAAGGTCAAAAAGTCCTTATCTTTGGCGCTTCAGGAGGAGTAGGTACATTTGCAGTGCAAATTGCTAAAAAAATATACGAATGTGAAGTTACTGGAGTATGTAGCACCGCTAAAATAGATCTGGTGAAATCACTAGGAGCCGATCATATCATAGATTACACTAAAGAGGATTTCACTAAAAATGGTGAAATCTATGATGTTATTTTTGATACAGTAGGCAAGAGTTCAGTGCGACGAAGTAAAAGATCACTAAAGAAAAAAGGTTCCTATGTTTTTACTACTTATGGGGTGCCAAAGCTTTTGGCAATACTATGGCTTAAAATGACTAGCAGTATTACATTGGGGTCGCTTGGGGTCGTAGAAGAGAGACCTGAAAACTTAATTTTCCTAAAAGAGCTTATTGAGACGGGGAAGATAAATTCGGTCATTGATAAACGCTTTTCATTTGAACAAATTGCAGAGGCTCATGCCTATGTTGAATCAGGACAAAAAAAGGGACAAGTAGTCATAACTGTGGAAGAAAGATAGAGTTATTAAAGAAACAATCTCATACCTTTGAAAACTGATGGAACATGACTGGAGTCAGTGAGGGTGAATTGATAAGGAATGAGGATCAAATAAGAAGGAGATGCTCCCCAACATGAAGATAATCGCCATCGAAAAAGAAAAACCTGACAGCACACCAGAATTGTTCAAAGAATATTCAGAACGTGAAGCATTAGAAGTGTGGAACTTGTATCAAGAAGGATTCATACATGAAATGTATTTTAGAGCTGATAAATCCTGTGCAATTCTTATCCTGGAAAGCACTAATTTAGTAGAAGCCAACAACATGCTCCAACGGCTTCCCTTTGTAAAAAAGGGTTTAATATCTTTTGACTTAATTCCGCTAAAGCCGTATCCAGGATTTTCTCGACTCTTCAAAACAGAATTCAGTAGTGAATGAAACAAATAATATAAATAATTTTACTACTTCATTCGTTCAAACGGATGTTAAGATATTTCACTTCAAGCCATCTGTAATAATGCTCATACTGTACATATGTATGATGAATATCCTTCAAGAAGAGATAAAACGAGGGGTTTTCCTTATCTAATGCTTCTGCTTTGACTTCTTCTTTCCACATACTAATTTTGTTCTTCATCTCAATCGCATATGATACATTTCTTCTAAATTGAGTAATCGTTCGTCTATCCCATGATTGGATTATCATATAGTATTTTTTTCGATCTCTAGGTCTTTTTACTAATTCTACCATCTTTATTTGAAGTAATAATTTCAACGTGTCTGAGATTGTGCTTCTTTGGAAATTTGTGGCTTTTTCAATTTCCTCCTGAGTTAGAGGTCGTTGTTCAAGTAATAGTTCAGTACCAATTATTGCTCTAGCCATTGCTTTTTGTGATCCTGAGTATGTTAAGTTTTCTCGGAATTTCTGGAAAAATAGATCCTTGAAGTACTCATATTTCTTTGATAAGCTCGCGTCTTTTATTTGCTGATCTGTAAAAGATTTTGGTTTATTGGGAGGATTCAAAAGGAGCTGTATTTTTGCTTGATGTTCCGGAGAACTTAAGATATTATAGCTTGAGAGCTCAGAAGTGTTGATTTGTCCAGTATCCACTAAATCACTTAATTCTTTAGTTGTATCGAATAAAAGCTGCATATAAAGGGAGGAAAACTTGTAGTAATTTTCTAAGAATACCTTCAATGTTACAAATTTTGGATGTTTCTGAGTGTATGGTTGGATTTCCTCAATGAGTGGAGGCATAAAATCGATTTTATCTTTATAGGAATCAATAATCATCCTAAGAACTGAGAGCATAAATTTTCGTGTTGTGATATCAATCGAATAGTATTTTTTCCTAATTCCTGGTTTCTTAATTTGTTTTAATGGGAACTTCATCTGAATAAGTGCTAACATCTGGGAAATAGTGGTTTTTGAGTAGCTTGTTAGTTCCTCAATCCGATCTTGAGTTATGGGTACCTGTTCAATGAATACTGCCATCATACAACCGAAAAATTTACTTGGAAATAGAAATCCACTGTGTTTCTCCTCCATATATTGTACAAATTCCTTCTTTATCTCTTCGACACTCATTTCATCCCAGCTTAACTTCCCAGTTTTTCATTTTTTAAGAAAATTGACAATCTTTATGATCTAATTTATCTCCTGTTTAGCGTAATATTTTCTCAATTATTGATACGTTATATATTTTAACCTTATTCTGTACCTTTATATATTTTTCTGAATTTTCTGAATTTTTGGTTCGTTATGAAAATATTTATATACTAATTCTAGAAATGGGCAAGTGGCTTTCAAATATCATCATAAATTGATATTAGTATTTCTGGTTTTAATTACCAGAAAAGAGGTCTTGACACAAATGAAAAAT
>JAEOSP010000360.1 GCA_016840305.1 Candidatus Hodarchaeota archaeon | reverse complement strand
TATCGTTCCTGTATAACTCCCTTCACCTAAACCCGTTATATCCACTGAAACTGTGTGAGAATTCTCCCCACCTGTTGAACTCCCACTTGTTGGGTTCACATTCAGCCAATTAGCATCATCAGATATATCATAGTTTAAAGTTTGTCCCCCACTATTTTTAATCCCTATGCTCTGAGTAGGAGGATTCGATCCCCCCTCCTTTGCACTGAATGAAAGTGTAGCCGGACTCACCCATATCTCCGGAGGCGGTTTTTTCTCTATCTTTAAGGTTACATTCACTTTTTGAGGACTGTTACAAGCATCAGAGCAAGCCACAGAAATTGTGGCTGTATAATTCTGATCTTGTGCGGTCATTCCAGCTTTGTCTACTGAAATTGTATGTTCAATTATTTGCCCGGTAGATGATCCACTTGATGGTGAGCAATTTAACCAATTAGCATTATCAGATACTGTATAGTTTAAAGTCTTTACTCCAGAATTCTTTATTTTTAGGGTTTGAGGTGAAGGATTTGGCCCTGATCCTGTAGCCTTAAATGCCATCTCCATTAAATTAAGCCAAATTACGGGATGAGTAAGATCTTCGATTACAGGGGTAGTAGGATTTTTGCAATTAATTGGAAAAACAGTAAATATTAGTATTAATAGTAATATTGATTTAATCCTGGGAAGCATTTTCTATATTCTCCCTTTATTTAATATTTTTTATTTTTTTCTGAATAACAAAATTTTCCAAATCATCCACTAGATCAATTATTTCTAATTCACCTTCCTCACCTTGAATTGAGAATAACAATTCTACCAATACACCAGGTCCATTCTTCTGTATTCCACTCAAGTCAAATCCTCCGATTCTGACTCTTCCTTCGTCTACCACATTGCTATCTAAGGCTATAAAATCTTTAGTAAGTTGAGTCCTGCTTAACCCAACGAATGCCATTTTTTGGGATAAATATTTCAATTCTATTCCAAACGATTTAATATTAAATGTCTCACTCACTTCTAATGGCACACTAAGTAATCCATTGGGCAACGAAAATTGTTTACCTAAGCTTATGTATCTAGGCATATCTTTTAAGTAATTTTCTTTTACAACGGATCCCTCGAAAATCTGTACGTTTGATAAATCTTCATCAGCGTTTAGTATCCAGATTGGAAATCTCCCAGTAACTCCTTCTTTTAATCGAAATACAACAACGACCAGAGATCCAATATCATTTGTGTATATCTTTATGTCGCTTTTGCCTATTATATTTACAACTCCCTTAATTTCCTCTTTCCCTTCAATGTATTCAAATTCTCTTGTTAATGTGCCTTTCTTGGTTCCCAAATAGTCTAATGCATCAAAGATATAATTTAATTCAAAGTTAAAATCACCAATATTCTTAGGATTAGTTATAATGATTGGTACTTCTATGATATCTGTTGTGCCTGCTATTGTATTTAAGGGATAAATTGCACGCTCTATAGGCCTAAAACTTGAATTATCTTTTACACCCGAAAGGCGAGCAATTGATCCCACATATTCAGCACAACACTTGGCGAGAGTCTTTCTCTCAAGGTAATTTTCAAAAATGTCTTGAGCGTCTCCAGGTGTAGTGATTCCATTGCAATTGACATCAGAAATTGTCTTTTGGCAAAAATCTGGACTAAATCTTTCTAAATAAATCTCGAACGCTTTTTGTGCATCTCCAGGTGTTATATTTTCATCTCCATTTACATCGCCTAATATTTGACACGGCCTAAAAATTAAATTTGTTGTGAAGAAATCAGGCGAAAATCCTGCTAAGTCATTGCTATAGTTTTCTATTTTGAACAGAGAATCGAGCTGATTGGGGTAATCAACACATTTTATTTGGAATCGACCTTCACAGATGCTTCCACCGCTAGAAGGTTGAATAAAAGTCCCTCCAGCTGCTATCCCTTTTATTTCTATCTTCCCGGGCGCTATTTCTTTTGTATTTAATACATTCCAGTTCGAAATCAACGCGCCCGCGTGTACTTCTTTAAAATCAAGTAAATCCTTATCAAAAATACATTCTAAAGTATATGCACTTAATGCTTGTTTATTATT
>JAEOSP010000359.1 GCA_016840305.1 Candidatus Hodarchaeota archaeon | reverse complement strand
TTCGTGGATCTCCGTGTTCCCTGTGGTGAATAACTACAAAAGATTAAAGAAAATCTTGACAAACACCGGTATTATATTATAATGTTCAAATGTTGAACACTAAATTTATATTGCAATTTGTAGAGATTGAAAAAAAGAATTTGTGGGGTATATATCTGACAACTGACAGCAGGCAAATGATAACTGATTGATATAAATTAGCTTGACATAAATTTTTTTGATGGTATCGTTCAATAATTGAACACAGTAATGGGATTTTATAATGTCTGAAAAATTAGCTATTCATGGTGGTAACCCCATTCGGGGAAAGCCCATCTTTTATGGAAGACATTTGGTTGATGAAGAAGATATTCAAGCAGTTGTTAATGTTCTCAAAAGTGATTATATTACTATGGGTTCTAAAATTGCTGAGTTTGAACAATCCTTTTGCGACTATCTGGGTGCCAACTATGCTATTGCAGTCAGCTCAGGTACCGCAGCTTTGCATGGGGCCATGTTTGGTTTAGATATAAAACCGGGAGATGAGGTGATTACTACGCCGATGACCTTTGCCGCAAGTTCTAATGCCATCCTCTATATGAGGGGAACGCCGATCTTTGCCGATATTGACCCGAATACCGGTAATATAGACCCGAATAAGATTGAGAAAAAGATTACCTCAAGAACAAGGGCTTTAATTCCGGTGCACTATGCAGGCCTTCCCTGTGATATGGCAGCTATCAGGGAAATTGCTGATCGATATAATTTGAAAGTTGTGGAAGATGCAGCCCATGCCTTGGGAGCAGAATATAATATAGATGGAAAGTGGTATAAAGTTGGTGCCTGTGACCATTCGGACATGACTACCTTTAGCTTTCATCCTGTAAAGCATATTACGACAGGTGAAGGAGGAATGATGCTTCTTAATGATGAAGAGTTAGAGAAAAAAACTCGCCTCATAAGAATGCATGGTATTAGTTTAGACATAAGGAGGAGATTAAAGAGTGAATTGATCTGGATGTATGAGATGGTAGAGTTGGGATATAATTATAGAATTACTGACGTGCAATGTGCTTTAGGAATCTCTCAACTTAAAAAATTAACTATGTTTCTCAAAAGAAGAAATGAAATTGCTGAGAGGTATCAGTCTGCCTTTCTAGAAGTGGAAGAACTCTCACTGCCGAATCTTTCGATTTCACAAATGGCGGTGAACAAGCATGCATGGCATCTCTATGTAATTCAATTAAATTTAGAAAAACTCAATGCAACCCGGCAAGATGTCTATTTTGCTCTCCTCGCTGAAAATATCTTGCCACAGGTACATTATATTCCTGTCCATCTGCACCCGTATTATCAGAATAAGCTAGGTTACAAAAAGGGTGATTACCCCGCTGCTGAGGCGTTTTATGAAAGGATTCTTTCCCTTCCTCTCTATCCAAAAATGAGTGAGCAGGATGTAGGGGATGTAATTGCCGGAGTTAAAAAGGTTATTAACTATTATGGAAAACGGTATTGAACAATGAAAGTTGTAGCGATTGTCCAGGCGAGGATGGGATCAACCAGATTTCCAGGGAAAGTACTCGGATCAATATGTGGTAAAACAATGATATACCATGTGGTCGAAAGAATTAAAAGAGCCCAAAAGATTGATGAGATAGTAGTTGCAACCACCTGTTCTGACAGAGATGATATTCTGGTGAGGGAAGTTGAAAGGATTGAAAATGTTTATGTGTTTCGCGGCAGTGAAGAAGATGTACTTGATCGATATTATAGAGCTGCTCAAAAAACTGGAGCGGAGGTAATTGTCAGGATAACTTCTGATTGTCCTCTTATTGATCCGGGGGTTGTGAATACCATGATCGGGATTTATGTGAATGAGGTTACTGAGGAAACTCCAGTTGATTATCTCAGTAACACCTTGGTGAGGACTTTTCCTCGAGGTTTAGATGCAGAGGTATTTTCTTTTCATGCCCTGGAGAGGGCTTTTCATGACGCTAAGGAGGTATATCAACGAGAACACGTAACTCCTTATATATATCAAAGGACTGACATTTTTAAATTAGAGTGTTTTAAAAATGAAGAAGATCTTTCATTCCATCGGTGGACAGTGGATGTGGAAGAAGATTTGCGACTAATCAGAGAAATCTATAAGGAGCTTTATCAAGATGGTCATTGTTTTCTGTTCCATGACGTTATAGAGCTTCTTAAAAAAAGGCCTCAATTACTGGAAATTAATGCTCATATCAGACAGAAGAGGATGATTGATTGATAGAGAAGGATATTATTTTTCGCTGTGATGGTGCAGCTCATATTGGCCTGGGACATGTGATGCGATGCCTCGCATTAGCTGATGGTTTTAGGAGAGAAGGCTTTTCACACATAACTATCATGTGTAAGGACTATGATACACAGATTCTTAATAAGATAAGAAGCTACGATTTCCAAGTAGAAGCCATTCCTCATAGAGCTGATCTTGGGGAGGATTTAAAACGAGTTATCAAAGTGGTACAGAAAAATAGAAGGGCAATTGTCGTTACCGATTCTTATGCGATTGACTCCCACTACTTAGAAGAGCTTAAGAGTACAGGAGTCTTTTTGATCTGTATTGATGACCTGGCGCAAATCCACTTTGCCTCAGATATAGTATTAAATCAGAATATATATGCCTTAGAAATGAAGTATTCAGTAGAAGCTCAGACCAAATTATTACTAGGTCCGAGATATGCTC
>JAEOSP010000358.1 GCA_016840305.1 Candidatus Hodarchaeota archaeon | reverse complement strand
TCGAATATTAATTCATACTCCATAATTTCTCACCAAATTCGAATTTTAGATACTAGTTTAGACTATTCAGATCTTCCACTTATACTTATATTCCGGGAGACATCATTATGAAAAACAGGTAGGTGTTTCTACATGGCGATGCAACCGAAAAAAGAATCGTTTGATTCGAAGAAGGAGCTTCAAAAGTTTATGATTAAGTCTATTGATGGAATCTTAGACCTTCTAAAGACCCTTGATCACCCTAAACGACTGGAAATGATGATATCGATGATAGGTGGAGATACTACTACATTCAAAGAACTATTAGAATTAACTGAATTACAGAAAAGCGCAGTAGCTCATCACTTAAGTGTTCTGGTAGACAAGGGAATGATTGAGAAGAAAGAAAAAGGAGTTTATATGATTACAATAGATGGAGACGATCTTCTAGAAAGGATCGCAGAAAGTTATATTGAAGCAAAAATCAGAGAACAAAACAGGTTGGATCAGTTATTGCAAAGTATAGGAAAGTCCCCCATCAGAATTGATGAGGGATTTCAAATGAAGGTAAATGAAATGAAAATTGTAAAACTACCAAAGATGCGTGTTGTATCTTTCCATGTAAAAGAAAGTAAAACACCTGAAGAAGAAGCTTTTAATCTATTAAAAGCTTGGGCCGATCCACAAGGTTTATTCAAGAAACCAGCTCAACATCAAGTGTATGGGTTTAATAATCCTAACCCTACAAAGGAAAAACCTGCTTATGGATATGAATTCTGGATAACAGTGGATGAAGAATTTGCTGTTGACGAATCTCAAACCGTTAAAACTTTTGAGGGCGGTTTATATGCCGTCATGACATGTAAAGGTGTTGAGAATATATCTGCTACCTGGGGTGAACTAGTAAAGAGAATTGATGATTCAGATTATAATGTAAGTAAAAATCATCAGTGGTTAGAACATCATCTCACTCCAGATGTTAGTGATTATAATGAACTTCTTCTAGAGCTTTATGCTCCCATTTCAGAATAAGAAATCTGAGCTATATGGGATCATTCCCCCTTTTTTTACAACCATTGGTAAAAGCAGGAGGAAAATCGTGAGTCCTTATACGAAAACTAAGAGAGATTAAGTAGCCTCAAACGCTACTCTTTTAAGCGTTTACCTTTTGACGGAATTCACAAAGAAAAGGAGGTAAACAACAATGGTGAAAGTTTTACAGATTAATTTTAAGAAAAGGAAGAATTTGTTTACCTCAATCAGTAGTTTCTGATTCCTTGTTTCAATTACAAGGTTTTTCTATTAGATTAGACTAATTAAAAAACAAATCTTTCGGAATGCTCTGTATGAATTTTCTAAATGTTGGTTATCTGACATTTCTACTAATTGGTGATAATATTGAATATGGTTAAATTAGAAAATGAAAAAATTAAGGAGTTCTATCAGGACTCTGAGACGTTTGAAAAATTAGTCGAGGTTACAAGAGTATCTTGGATAAGTAAGAAACTAGTTCCTCCAGATTACACTCTAGAGAGGACTGGCAACTTCCTTAACACGATGGAAAAGAGATTTCCTCATATGGTTATTTTCTTGATCTATGAAAATGACAAAATAATCGGTTGGACTGGAATCTCTAAATCGAATAAAGGACACCTGGAAATTGATAGATGGCATCCGATAATCCATCCTGACGTGAATGAAGAAAAAGTTTCAGCTCGTTTAATTGAAGAATGTCTTGATTATGCAGAGCAAAAAAAGGTCGAAGAAATCTCAATTTCATTTGCTATCAATAACGAAAATGATCAAAATCTCTTTGATAGCTTTCTAACAAGGTATCAATCCTTTAATTTCAAGAAAAGCGATGAAATGGTATTTATGACCTTAGATCTAACTATAAATTCTCTTTTTCTGAATAACAAGGGATTAAATGTACAATTATCTCCCCTAGTTGAAGAAAAAGCACTAGAAGTTGCAGAATGTTTATATCAATCTTTCAAAAACAGTCAGGATAGATATTTTAAGGATCTTTCGAGTAAGGAAGTGATAGAAGAGTATAAGAGGTGTACAGACCCTCCTAATTCCATAAATCAATGTTCTATAGTGATAACGGATGGTAGCAAGATAATAGGATTCGGATTGGTTAAAGATAGAGAGTATGATACTCATTTAGATTTAATCTGCGTTCATCCTAAATATCAAGGCAAGGGTTATTCAAAAATAATATTTAGACAGATAATTACGTCTTTAAAGAACCAGGAAATAAAATCTCTGACAGTAGGAGTAGATCCAGTTAACTCGGTTGCTCTCTCGTTGTATGAAAAAATAGGGTTTAAGAAAATCAATTCAATTATTGAATTGAGTTATATTTCATACTAACTCCTACTTTTTCTTAAAACAATATCCTCTTAGGTTATTTCCAAGTAAACTACTTCTTCCTTACTCCTCCAGAACATAACCTTATACATAATCCGATATAATAATCCTAGGTAGAGCACGTCTAATTTCTCCTGAATAAATTTTCCATCCTCTTGAGAAATAATTTTCACTTGAGTATCAATTTTCGGTCCTGTTATCTTTCCTCTCATTATACACGAAGCAACTTCTGCTTTTGAATTGTTACGTAGACGTTTAACTTTGTAGGACGATTTTTCAGTTGATACATAGAGTTTATCATCAGATCTTACAAATTCAACGGGGGTGGAAACGGATTTTCCACTTTTATAGAACGTGGTTAAACTAATAGTTCTTTTTCCTGCTAATATATCAAATTTATGGGGGGTTGACATGCTTTTTTCGCCGAATAGACCGATATCCAAAAAATAAATAAATACTTGATCATAAATTAATCAGAGGTTTGTGATTATCCAATAAAAGAAATAGGAATTTAATAATATGTCGTGGATTTTTGAAAAAATCAGTGAATTCAAGGTTTTAGTGTATAGTCGAACTTCAGGTGGAGAAATTCGCCTTTCCAAGCATAAAATATTGATTCTTACATTTTATTTTCTTTCTTTTGGCTTAGTCTTTCTTCATTTTGCTTCAATCCCTCCTGAAGTAATCGCAGAATGTGAAAATGCAATCGCATTAGGTGAACCCTGTGAGATTCCGTCCAGTCGATTTTTAGGACAAGCTGCTGTTCTATATCTCTATATAACAATTATAGCATTTGTAAGTATATTCAAAGGAGGGAATATTCCAAATTTCCTTTCACGCCCTCGTATTCCATCGATGAGAAACAGGTATAAGTTTCTATTAGCCATTTCAGTTGTTTTCTTTACTGGTTTACTGCTCATGCTGGTATATTTGAGTATTTTCTTCTCAGGACTGCTAATTTTATACACTGGTCCTGTACTTTTCATCATTTGGACGTTTCTTGAACCGTTTTTTCTTTTAAGTGGTATTCTTGCAATAATTCGAATCATTGGCAAAGACTATAGCTTAGAAGGGTATTCAAAGCAAGGAAAACGTATTCTGTGGTTTACATATATTCTTGGATATCTAACGCCTCTCATGTTCTTGATATTATTGATAAGAACATCTACAGGGACTGGATTTAGTGAGGTAACAATCTTAGGATTTACAATATCCTTTTATCAACCTGCTTTGAATTCATTTTCTAGAACTATTACATCAGTACTAAGTATATCAATTTTTTATCTCATAATCTGGAAGATAAAAGATATGACAAGAGGTCAAACACAACTCAGAGAGAAAAAGAAGGGAATGATAACAATTTTCTTACCCCTCTCAATTTTAATAATAATATTTACAGTTGTACCACTTATTGCATCAACTACTGGCTCTCTTCAAGAGATTTCTAGTATACTTGATTTGGCAAGTTTATTTGCAGCAATAATTCTAGGTCTCTGGAATGCTTTGGGTATAGAACAGAATCTTGATCCTCTACAAGGAATCAAGCGATTTAATCCAATTGAACGAATATCCCGTTTACACCCATATACGAAAGGACTATTCCTTTTAGTTATCTCTATGTTTGCGTTTTATTCCTCAATTGAGAGTAGCACAATCTCAGCACTGACAAATACCCCTGATGTCCTAAAACTTCAAAAACTTAATCTTCTTGCTGGTTACATCGGTCTTGCTTTCTTCTTTATCATTTGGCGTTACAAAGGAGAACCAAGATCAACAACTCCAGGTTTGTTGAAAAGTACAAGACTTCAAATTAAAGATGGAATATCCAAAATCAAAGCAATTGTTGAGAAAGATAAATCTAAAATTTCCATAACACCAGATCATTCAATATCAGAGGAAGAATGAATACTGTTTTTACAGTCTCGAATATATTTATCTATCCTCATCTATGCTTATCTATAAATAACTATATATATTGGTAAATTCTCCAAGTTAATTGTCATTATCAATCTTTATTGATGAACACAAAAAATGGAATTATGAGGTTTTCATTTGGTTAAAAATGTGTTTGGTAGCTATTCAAATGAACAAAGTGCGAAAAAACAAGCTAGAGATCACTACTTAATTGTAAAGTATACAGATGAGACATACGAAATATACCCTCCAGATACACCTGTAGGCTTTTTTGACGAAACAAAC
>JAEOSP010000357.1 GCA_016840305.1 Candidatus Hodarchaeota archaeon | reverse complement strand
TTCTGTTAATCCACGTAATACACCACAGCAGCAAGTACAACAATTACAGATATAGTAGTGTCCTGACTCAATATTCATCGAACAGTGAATTAATCCATCTTCCTCTGCTTGATGTAGATATTCAAGAGCTTGTTCTTTCGTTATTGCATCTGTAAATTTGTCGTCATCAAAGGCATTTTCGTTTTTTATAGAAAAAGGTAAGCAAACTGTCTTATTAGTTGTTACTTTGCAAGGTTCCCCGATTAATTCTTTCTGTTGTTTACAGATGCAATCGCGAACACCCCAACTCTTAGCATTCTTTAGCATTTCTTCAGCAGTTTCATAAGGATAAATTTCTAATTCTGGCTTAATTACTCTATTGATAGGAACTACTCTAAAGATTGAAGGATCAGTATCGAAGAGTTGATTTGAATTTGCTTTTTTTAAATACTCTTCTACTAGCTGAGCAAACTCTTTATCCATTCTCTTCCATTGTTCTTCATATATTCCGACGGCAAAAGGCATAAGTCCGTATTTTCGGCCAGATCGGGTGTCATACACAGTGATTTGTCCTTTGTCAATCATAGTTTCCAATTTTTCTTCTAGCCCGTCCATGGAAATATTTAATCGTTCAGCTAATTCCTCAACGGACTCTCCTTTTAATTTCATTTTACTTGCTAATTCTGCTTCATCTTCGGTGAAGATCCATTGCAAAACTTTAAGATAAGTATCATCACTTGTCTTTGCATAACCATTAGGTATCTTATCAAGGGTTTCAGCAAGAGCTTCAAATGCGTTTTTTTCTTGGGTTACAGTCATTTGTAAATCACATTCCTTAGAAAAGTATTTCTTTTTCAATTAAGTAATTAATCTTTCTATTAGTAGTTATCTGATTCTTAGCTTTACCTAGATTGAAAGTATTCATAAATCATTCCTTAATTCGTTTTAATTATTGAAAGAAAGGAGCTTACGTCAGTGGATATAGATTTAACTAGTCATAATTACATTTCAAATAAGGAAATCGATATTACAATTCAGTTAGCATTAAAACTAAACCGTCCCATACTCATAGAAGGCCCAGCGGGGACTGGTAAAACAAGTATTGCCATCTCACTAGCTGCAGCACTGAATTGGCAATTATTTCGTATCCAATGCTATGAAGGAATCACCGTCGAAAGTGTTATTGGGGAGTTTGATTATAGACGTCAGCTTCTTCATATCGAATTAGAACGTCAAAAACCTCATTCTCCTATGAATCCTATGAGCTTGGAGGATATTTTTTCTCGTGATTTCTTTATTGAGAGACCGCTCTTTCTTTCTTTTATTAATGATGAGCCCAATGTTTTACTAATTGATGAAATCGATAAATCAGATGAAGAATTCGAAGCGTTTTTATTAGAAGCTCTCGGTGAACGCCAAATTTCAATACCAGAATTAGGAACATACAAAGCTGAAACCGATGATCAATTAGTTATCTTAACAAGTAATTCTAGTCGAGATTTAAGTGAACCTCTCAGGAGAAGATGTCTTTTCCTATATATAGACTTTCCAACTTTGGAGAGAGAGAAACAGATTCTATCTATTCATACAGAGCTACCTTTTGATTCGCCATTAATGGAGAGTATTGCTAAGATAGTTCATTTCTTAAGAGATTTAGATTTACGGAAAGCTCCTTCAATTGCTGAAACAATCGATTGGGCTCAAGCACTTATTCATCTTGGCATAACACAAATTGATGAGGTTGCGTTGAAACAAACCCTACCTGTGTTACTTAAATATCAGGAAGATTTGCATCTAATAAAGAGTAAATATAGCGAAATGATCCGAATAGGCAATATGTAATCTTTCTGAGGTGTTGTAAGTGGAAAAAGTAGCTATGGACGATGAAAAAAAGGAAAATACATATAAAAAAGTAATTATTAGCCTAAAGGATTCTATTGAATCACATGAATATGAAACTCCACAAGATGTTTATGGAGTGATAATTGGTGAGTTATCAAGCATTCCTTATATTTCCTGGACAGGTATTTACTTGGTATCTGGACATGAATTAATTCTCAACTGTTACAAAGGTGAAAAGACACAATATACTCGTATACAGATAGGTAGAGGGATTTGCGGCTCTGCCTTAGCTGAAATGACTGATATAATTATTGAGGACGTTACAAAAGAATCTAACTATTTAGTTCGATCTCTAGATACACGTTCAGAAATGGTTGTTTTGATTATATTCGATGAGCATATCATAGGTCTTATCGACGTTGAATCTGAAATAGAAGGGGCTTTTAATGAAATAGATCAGAAGTACGTGCAAAAGCTTAATGAAATATTAATTCAACAATTAAGAGCTTTAGGCCCTATGTAGTAGGTTTTCGCGTTTATGACAATTATACTGAATTTCGTAAGTATGCTTCGTTTCTTTGGATTACCCATTTCTCCTTCTGAAACGATAACCGCTCAACAAGTATATACAATACTAGGAGCTACTGATAAATTTAATTTGCATATAGGGTTGAAATCAGCTATTTTAAAGCGTCATGAAGATCAAGGATTATTTGATATATGCTTTAATCAGTTTTTTTCAACGCCAGAATCAGTTAAACATTTAAATGGACAAGAATTAACGACCGAAGATAAGAGGTTTCTCGAGAGGATACAAAGAAGTTCATTTCAAGAAGATTATGAAATCGCGGAACTTTTAATGAATGATGAAATTCATGAAGCAGTTCAGGCATCTATGACAGCATTTCCCATGCAAGGTGGTTCTGGAGGTGGGATACCATTTACCCAACAACTTGATGAGATTCAAAATCGATTTAATCGTGCATTGTTGCAAATATTTGGATTAAATGTACCAATTCGCGGTTTAACTCCGAGTCAACGTAAAAATTTATCTCCAGAAGTAATAAGAATCGCAACAAGGCTTCATCAATTTACGACACAACTTGAGAGGGAAATGAACATACATTTACAGGAAGAAAACGATCGTGAGCAACCTG
>JAEOSP010000002.1 GCA_016840305.1 Candidatus Hodarchaeota archaeon | reverse complement strand
TCGTTTTGGAACCTACGTTCCCATTTATGAATTTAGGATTTTTTGACTATAGAATTTTAAGTCCTAAGCCTCTGGAATTTGCTTGACTTTTGAGGTTATAATCAAACAGATCCTACTTTAGATATCTTTCTAAAAAGGGATAGATTTCCTCCATCTGTTCTGAAAAGGGAATGCGATGTTCAGTGTGTTGATAGACTTTTAATCTCACAGGCACTCCATTTAGCCTTAGTTTTGAGGCCAGAGCTTCTGCTTGATATGGGCCTACTACATAGTCATTTTCTCCATGAAGCAAGAGAACTGGTGATCTAATGTTGTCAGCATGAAAAAAAGCAGATCTTTCCTTGAAAGCCCCCTCCGATGACCCAGTTTCACGGTCAATATAATCAACCATGATTTTATTGGAAAGTTTCGGATATGCCTCAACAAGATCGTAAATTCCACCCACAAGTACTACCGCTGATATTCTGTCGTCTTTAGATGCAACCATTGCTGCAGTAGATGCTCCATTGCTGAATCCATATATACAGATTTTGTCAGCTCTTATAAATGGTAGTTTTCTAAAATGATTTATTACCTCAATAAAAGCATTTTGTGTAAATGGTCCGCAATGATCAGGCGGGCCATCAGATTTTCCGTAACCGGGTATTGACACGGAGATAGCCACATAACCTCTATCAGTCATCGCATTTAGGACACCATTTTGGACATAAATCTCTCCTCCTAGTCGTTTCCCTATTTGATGCCCGTGCATTAATACAATAGCAGGCCAGGGTCCAATTCCTTTAGGTTTTGCCCAGAAGAATTCAATCCTTTTTTCTATATTGTTCTTGTGTAAGATGAATTCTCTATTTATTGATAAGCCTCGTATCTCTTGAAAAGTTTCTCGATGTTGTGTTTGGGCGCAACCCAACAAGATAAACAAAGCTTGAAGAATGATTAACTTGTTGACTATAACAATTGCAACGTGCGGCAAGCTTATTTCCTTTTGCATATTAATCCTCCATCATTAGAAGTAATAAAACCACATATTACTATATAAGATCACAATGATATTCTACATTCCATAAATGGTAACCGATACATATCTCTGGGCGCAGATACGCACTACCAATGCTATTGAACGGAAATTTCGGGAGGTAAAACGACGGACCAGGCGGATGGGTGTATTCTCAGATACAACAAACATGAAGAGAATACTCTATGCTATGTTCTCCTATGAGAATCTCAGGCAATGTTTTGCTACCCATTTTCTTGCAGTGACGCAAATATGTTGACATTACCATGGTAAAAAAATCAATCAATCGGCAAACTATAGAAATATTTCTCCGCTCAAACAGCTATGGCTAATGATGATAAGCCTCACGGCGATTTGAATTCAATAAGCTCTCTAACGGTAGCCTTCCCTGGTTGGCGCTTACGTATTGATTTAACAAACCAATTTAATTTCGGAGAGTACCAATATGTATATTTCATTCTCTCATTATCAACAGAAATCTCAAAAGCTTCGAAATTTCCTGCTGGAACGCTTATCCTTCCAAACGATTTCACTTTTGCATAATGCGAAACATCCCCACTCCACCTTTTTGAAGTCCAATAATATTGAGGTCTGTATTTCTTTCCTACGTATAAAGGAAAACTAATAAACCCATCATGTGGATCTGCACGGACTATTTCTTTCCCATTCTTAAATTCTCCAATCCAATTTTTTGATTGCTTATCATATAACCACGTTTTGTTTTCCCCATCATGAGCAATACGATGCACTGTTTTACCATTGAATATTCCATCATCAATCACTGTGTATGATCTGATCTGGGTAACACTATTTGTAATCTTGTAGACGATCTTGGTGCCTATTTTCGGAAACCCTGTAACACTAGTTTTCGAAATTGGAGGAGGTTCTTTTATTGCTGTTTGGTTGCAGCTTAAACATAAACAGGTTATTAATATCAATGCAAACATAGAAAAGCTCATTTTCTTCATGACTTATCCCTCCCATTGCGTTATGGTTTCATACTTCTTAAGCGGATACGAATCGGGTTAAATAAACATCATTCGTATATAGTATCACACATTTTTCTCACTAAGATGAGCCGGCCTGTTCTTGTATGAACCGATATTAATTTATTAAAAAGAGAGATCATATTTGTCAAGTATTTCCCTTTCTAATGATTGTTATGGGTTAACCGAGATCTCTATAACCTCATCGGCGAGTATCACGATTTAGGAGGGGAAATTCAATATGTTGGGCAAGGAAACGGTAATCGAAAAATTCAGGTTACGTGCCAAAACCTGAAATATTTATAAAGTATAGAATACATCTGCTAATCACAATATCAACTTTTAGGATGTGAGGCCAAATCAGGATTTTGTTGTAGCTCAGTGTAGCAGACATTATCGAGTTGAATCAAGATGCTTCAATTTCTTTT
>JAEOSP010000037.1 GCA_016840305.1 Candidatus Hodarchaeota archaeon | reverse complement strand
ATAAATATTGGTTCACTCAGTACACCTAAAAATTGATATATCACATATTGTTGATCAGAAATTTGATGTTCTAGAATATTTTCTAGAATAAACAATGGTGTACGTACAATTTCTGTCATGAAATCTAATACTCTATTAGGCTTCAAAGAGAAATCCCAACCAAATTTATTCAAAGTTTCAGGTCTATAAAAAAATAAATGAACTTCATAGATTTATAAATGAACTTTGATGAGGTAAAAATTAGCGGAATGAAGGCTCAGGCTGATATGTGCATTTCTTCGTGCTAAGATGGGAAAGATTTATGTATCTCACCTTCTAATCACTAAATGATAATAATAAATATGAACTAAGATACTATAATGACCAGAATAATCGAAAAATAAATTGGTCCTATCCGTAATTACATGTGGCTTTTCTAAGATATACGGGTAGTAGTTGTGGTAATTGGGTGGTTAATTATGAAATACAAAGGATACACACGAAGAAATATTGATATCATCGAGCAACTAAAGAATTTTCCTGAAAAAATTCTAGAGGAAATGAAAATTGTAGCTAATGTCTTACCATTTAAGGCGAATAATTATGTAATAAACGAACTAATCAATTGGGATAATATTCCAAATGATCCAATTTTTCAATTGACCTTTCCTCATAGAGGAATGCTACTACCATGGCACTTTCATAAGATGCAAACTGCTCTGGAACAAACATCAAAACAGAATAAGATACTCGAAGTTGCAAATCAGATACGGCACGATCTGAACCCATCTCCTGCAGGTCAGAGAAAATATAACATACCTCTGCTAGATGAAGAGGAATTACATGGTATACAACACAAGTATAAAGAAACCGTACTATTTTTCCCTAAACCTGGCCAAACTTGTCATGCTTTCTGTTCTTTCTGTTTCAGGTGGCCTCAATTTACCAAACTTAAAGAGGAAAAATTCGAAAGCAAAAATATTGACAAGTTAATTGAGTACCTTCATATAAATCCAGATGTCACTGATGTTTTATTTACAGGAGGCGATCCCATGATTATGAGTACGAAACTGATTAACAGATATATGAGGCCTCTAATCGAAGCAGGGATTCCTTCCTTGAAATCTATACGGATTGGATCTAAGTCCTTAAGTTACTGGCCATATCGGTTTACCACCGATAAAGACAGTGGATCACTTCTACAATTATTCGAGGAGACTGTAGATTCCGGTCTCAATCTCTCTTTCATGGCCCATATAAATCACTATAACGAATTAAAAACAGAAGTTCTTAAAACAGCAGTTAGTAGGATTCTTAGGACCGGAACACAAATAAGGACTCAATCCCCCATTCTGAAGCATATCAATGCGGATCCAATGATTTGGGCAAAGATGTGGCAGATGCAAGTGAATTTAGGGATGACACCTTATTACATGTTTATCGTAAGAGATACTGGTGCACGACACTACTTCAATATAACACTGAAAAATGCTTGGGAGATATACTCAGATGCATATCGGAAAGTAAGTGGGCTATGTAAAACAGTCCGTGGGCCTTCCATGTCCTGCACACCAGGTAAAATTGAAGTTATGGGAATATCTGAAATCCAAAATCAACAAGTATTCGTCTTGCGATTTATTCAAGCTAGAAATCCACAATGGGTGAATGAGCCATTCTTTGCGCGGTATAATCCAGATGCTGTTTGGATCGATGATTTAGAACCTGCGTTCTCCGATCAATTCATTCATGAAACAGGATCTGAAGACGAAAGTATCAGCACATCAGGTCTTGAAAATTACTCTGAAGAAGGAACTACAAATTAACGAGATCTAAGTAATTAATGTACACGACTCCCTAGGTCAACAGGTTTATTGTTTGGTTCTAACAAGGATAATTCTCCTGTTTCAGTAGTCACTCCTAAGATTAATACTTCCGACAAAAATCCTGCTATGTTTTTAGGAGGAAAATTTGCAACGGCAATAATATCTAATCCCATTAACTTATCCATCGAATAGTCTGATTTTGCTTGTGCACTTGAGCATTTAATTCCTATTTCCGTTCCAAAATCAATCTGAAGCTTATATGAGGGGTTTCTAGCTTCAGGAAATTCCTTTACATCTATTATCCGCCCCACTCGCATGTCAACTTTTAGAAAATCGTCGAAGGAAATCATTGTGCAAATACTTCTCACCAAACCACGAATATTTGGTATGGTGGCCTGATGTGTTGTGCTATATTACTTTATCTATCTTTTAAAAAAAAACCAATTAAGATCAAACTAATGCCTTTTGCATCGCCAAAATGTGTGATTGTATCTTTGCTTGGTTGACTCGTTCTTTAACTAGTGGATCAGTTAACACAGTTTCTTTGGAGATAAACGGTATTGATTCATCCTTTTCTTTATTGATCTTATCTAGTAGTGGTGTAATACTATAATCCAGAGCAGTAAATTCTGCTTGAGCAATTAACAATTCTGAATCGGCTGTTTTCCCGTTTAAAGTACTTAGTTTTGATTTTAATATAAGACTATTAACGAGTAATGAAATTAAATTCTGTTTCTGTGCAAACT
>JAEOSP010000356.1 GCA_016840305.1 Candidatus Hodarchaeota archaeon | reverse complement strand
CCACCAATAAGAATAAGGTTATTTTTTAAATCGTCACCGCCAATTCGATCAGCATATCCCACTTCAAAATCTCTCATTCCTATTTTTGATAAGTAAGTCCTTAACTCTGTAAGTGCAATTGCATCACCTAATCCCATAACGCCAGATTTTTCAAATTCTTTAAATCCTTCATATCTACCAATTAATACAATTAATTTTTGTTTTGTGAATATTCTCCAAAATTTTCTTGCATTTCTAAATCGAAATCTGGCTGAACCAAAACGATAAAAACAGCTAAGAATGAATCCAATAAATGCAGCAAAAAGATTTATTGTTATTTCAGATATATATTTCATCCTCTATTAAGATAACGGAGTTAAGTCTTGCTTTGCAACATTAACATTGTAAAAATGTGTTTATGCAAGACTTGACCGCCTTGACTAATGACTAACACTTTCACTTAATTTTTTTAATATATATAGCCAAAAAAATCAATTTTATCAATATCTAACTAAATAAAATTAATATTTTGGAGCGTTGTTTTTAATTTTTTTTGGCTAGTTCTTTTTTTAAAAAGAAAATGAGATTCAACACTTTCGTACTTTTAGGCACTGCTCCTCTTTTCCTCTAGAAAATCTTAACGTTCAGATTAAACTTCAGGCAATTTGCTGAGTTATTTGAATGTCAGCTTCAAACAGATTTGAGATAGAAAGAATATTCATAAATTTCTTTTTACAGGTAATTTCTGTATGCCCTCGAGTAGGACTCTTGTAGCAATACAATCGTCCTCATTATATTTTAATATTCTATGTTTGATATCATCTGACTTGCTATCTACCCATCGATGATACCATTCAATTGATTCTGCGCCGGATGGACTTGGATCCCGCCATTTGAATCCTAAAAATGATGCCAACGTTTTGATTGAGTAATCATTCGTTGGCCATTCGGTTTTATCTCTAACTATATCGTTATAAAGGTCAATAGTTAGAAATGATTCGAAAATATTTTCTATATCTTTTTGAGTTGCGATGTGAGGATATTTCTCCTGTAACTTTTTCCATTGTATTTTTTCATATGGAGAATAATAGTATATTGCGCATGGTTGACATTTTTTAATATATTCCAAAGCTTCCTCAAATGCACGTTTTTCATCTTCAGGAGTTGGGTTGTCCGCAAAAAATGAAACATACTTTTCAGTGCCAATGTTTTTCCTTTTTCTTTCTAAGAATCCGTGAAGATAGCAAATATCTCTTATAGGATCAGTTTCAATATCAAAAAACAACTCTAAATCAATAGTGGGAAAATCGACATTTTCTTTTAAGTATGGACCATAATGAGGCTGGGTTAATAGCTTTGCCCGAGTATGGAATTTTTGAAGAGTCCTAACTCCTATGCGATGGAAAATAGTTTTAGAGCCTTGTATGAAATTTCCTAAATTTGCATCTGCCAAATCAGATACAGATTCAAAATGATCATACATTGCATCTCTTCTGGAGCGACCAAGTTCTGGTATTAAGCTCAGATCTTTTTTTGACTTTAGATGTTTAAGACATAATGTTCTCCAGTGACATAACTTACATGTGCTGGAAAGAGTGGGCCTTGTAGTTATTTTTTGACCGGCTAACTCGCGAGTAGTTGCTAGACAATTTTCGTACTCTTCCCACCAAGTAGTAGATTTGCGAGGTCCTTGTGGGGCATCTAAATTATATAATATTTCCTGCCCATGAATGTCCCAAATGAAGGGAGTTCTGCCAGTTGACTTTTTTAATCGTTCAAGGATGTCCGTATATAGTGCAAGCTGTACTGCATAATGTTTCTTAGGCTTACCTACTGATAAATCATTTTCACCCTCTAAACCCGCACCACTTTTAATATCGCCCGCGATATATCCATGATTATCTTTTCTTAAGAGATCAGGCTCGCCTATTAAGTCATCTGCAGTTATTCTTCCCCCATAGATTAAATCTTCGCCCTTTTCCATTGCTTCATTTGTCCTTTTCAATTTCTCTGAACCAAAATACGTACTCAGGTCCAAGAACGGTTGGTTTAACTTTTGGATAACCTCCTTTTCATAATTAATACCTTTTTCCCATAATAATTTAATAAATGGATTAATGGGATCTCGTTTAGAAGGATCTTCGAAAAGATCTAATGAAAGGCGATGAGGGCATTGAATAAAATCGTATAACATTTGAGCAAAAATTTTTTCTGTCATAATGATTCTCCTGTTATAGGTGGTATATTGTTACTCAATTTAACATCTAAATTCACCTGCGCTAGCACCTTTCGGTTTAGCTTCAAGTGTATTTACATGTCAACTATTTCAATCTCTACTAATGATTGTCTCTTTGTCTATTCCCCAATCCTCAAGGAGTTTTTTCAACTTTTCAGATTCAGGATAATCTTTGTTTTCTTCAAATATTTTTATTGCCTTTTGAATGGACAGCTTTGCGTTCATTAAATCACCCACCTTTTTGAAAAGCTTCCCAGCTTTTTCATATGATTTTCCGGTTTCCCAAGCATAGTCTTCTACTCTATTAATTAACACATCACCCCTGTTTAAATATTCTATTGCAGCATCATGGAGCTTATGGGATTTTTCTAATATCTTCGCTATATTGGCGTACTGCGAGGCAGCTTCCCAATAGTATTCAGAAATCTTATACTGTTCAATAGCTTGACGGTAGATCTCAATTCCCTTGTAGATTTCTCCTTTACGACCAAGGTCTGCGGCGGCCTGTTTATACCTTTCAGCTGATTCCCAATTATAACCATGATCAGATAGTCGTTTTGCCCTATCTGCATGTACTTCGTCATTTGGTTGCCTTTCTGTTTCATATGCATTAGTTAAATATTCAGCAATGTCATTAATGCATTCATCCCATTTATCTTCTCCTTCAATGTACTTTGCGGATTCTACATTTCGATTAAAAAATACACCAGTGTCTATAGTAACCCATTTTCCTGAATTATCTTTAACTCTTTCAACTATTGGTATGATTCGCCCTATAATACCTGCTTTAAACAAAGCATTGGCATATCCTAATTCGTGGATTACTGTTGGATTTGAAATGCTTTGTCTGGTCAATAAAACAAGAAACCAACCGCACTCTTCGATATATCCAATTATTTTGTCGGGAATATCAGCTCCTATTTCCTTGTGATGAACTGATAGGACTGGTTCAATTTTATTACGAAATTTCCTAGAAATTAGAAGCTCAATTTTCTCAACAAATCTAAGATTCTCACTTGAATAGGAAACAAACATTTTTACCGACATTTCATTACCACCAGTACTTCAAATCAACTACTTAATAAATACAGTTATTTGTGAAAGAAAGCATAACTGTTGAGCTGTGAGGTGCGCTGTTAGCACGTCCCTACCAGAGATTTGTTATGTGTTTATTTCTAAATTATTTTATAAAATGGATTTTTATCAACAATTGCAGCTTCCAGTTTCTTTTTCAAAAATTCTTTTAGGTCTCTCTGTTTCTCAAGAAGAAAAACCATCTCTTCAATAGTACATACAATAATAACAGCCTTGGTAAGTGATTCTTTGCAAATTTTTATAGCAGCATCTGTGAGATCGGTAGCAGAAATAAAGATTCCTCTACTTGATCCTCTGGTGAAAACGCGAACAAGATGCTGAGACACATCTCCAGGTCCTGCCTTATTTTTTAACCACTTCATTTCAACAAGATAAATTTCTCCATCAAGGTTGATAACTCCATCTAGCTGTTCAATAACTCCCTCTCCCTTATCACCAATTCTTTGAAAAGATTCCCTTACAAGAATATCATTCAATTTAAAAAGTCGGTTGAAAAGATCTTCAATAGAAAGGCCTCTTTCTTGTGGATTATTTTTAGAAAACATTGCAAATAAATCTTTTTTAATTGATTCAATTTGTTTTTGCTTCTCTTCTTCTTCTTTAGCCTTCTGCCACTTCTTTTCAATATGCTTTTGTCTCTCCGCCTCACGCTCTATTTTCATTCTAGTAAATGAATCTTTCACATTTATTACTCGGCGAATCTCAGCTACAAGCCCTTTGGCTTCGAGTTCATCTGCAGGCCAACAGGTAGAAAAATCCTCAAATTCAACAACCCTTTTTAAAACTTCCCGACGCTCCCTAAGTGCTGATTCACCTCTTTCATTAAGGCGTTCAAGAATTGTTCTGGTAATCTCATATTTCGTTATTGAATTTCGATCATTAGTGACCTTATTCTCAAGATCGACAAGGTTACTTCTAATTACACCTGCTCCTTTAAAAAATAACAATAAATCCCTTTTACCACGGCATAATCTTGGTATCGTATCAACTAAAAGTTGTAGTAGTTCTGGTGGATAATGGTAAGTTATATCCATTTTAGTTAAATTATTTTATCATAAATCTTCAAGAATTACACATAACTATTACTATGCTGCATGCAGTATTTTGTTTTATTTAAAAAAAAATAGTTTTCAGGTCGATAGAAATATTGGGGAAAATGGTTAAATATAAAATAATTTATTTTGAATTCTTATTTTGGATTTTATAAAAATTCTACTTATCACTGATCATTATTCAATGAAAACTAGTAACCTTCGGCTGTGGCGAGTAGAGGGATAAGCAGCTCTATTTAGGTTTCGACATAATCCGTTTCCAGGTTTCCCTTTACGTGTCTTATTAGGCGCATACCGTGTATCACTGCCTCCCCCCCTCATAGAACCGGACTT
>JAEOSP010000355.1 GCA_016840305.1 Candidatus Hodarchaeota archaeon | reverse complement strand
GTCGATTACAGGCAATTCCCTATATCCTTCTATTATTGGAGCATACAACCTTAGTTATGAAACAATTCTCTGTTCTCATCCTGGTTGCAAGGATAATAAAGTGCCTCAAACACCTTATTGGGTGTGTAAAGAGAAACGTGGGGTCATAGCGGACACTATAGGATTCATTAAAGATATACGTGTTCATTGGATTAAACCAGAATCAAAGAAAGACTCATCTAAAAAGGATTTTTATGGAATTTTGGAGAAAAGCCTGAAAGTTCTAATTAATGCCTCCTATGGAGTCCTAGGAAGCGATAGATTCCCACTATATTGTCTACCTGTTGCAGATTCGACAACGGCCTATGGTAGGGACTCTATTGAAAAGACGGTGGAAAAAGCTAAAGAATTAGAAATTGAAGTCCTTTATGGGGATACAGATTCTGTTTTTCTACTTTCTCCAAGCCAAAAACAGATTAATGAGATTGTGAATTGGAGCCAACAGGAGCTTGGAGTGGGCTTAGAAGTTGAAAAAACATATCGGTATATCGTATTCTCAAAACGTAAGAAAAATTATTTCGGGGTATATGAAAATTCGGATATTGACGTAAAGGGATTAATGGGAAAAAAACGAAATACTCCTCCCTTTCTGCAAAATGCATTTCAAGAAGTACTCGAAATTCTGTCGAATGTGAAAACAGTCGAAGAGTTTGAACAAGCAAAAACAGAAGTAAAAAGCTATGTTCGCAATGTTTATCAGAAGTTAGAAGGAAGCAAATATTCAAATGAAGATCTTGCTGTTACTATGCAAATTACCCAACCATTAAAAAGATATTTGGTAAAATCCCAACATGTGAAGGCCGCTTATCAGCTAGAAGAACATTTTCAGTCCAAGTACAAAAAAGAACATGCTGGTAATACCCGAAATACACCGTTTATTAATTCAGGTAAATTTATACGTTTTGTTAAAACAAAAAACAAAGAAAAGGTCACAGCTTTAGAATTAATGTCCTCTAAATCAAGAATTGATGTTAAAGCATATCGATCAATGGTGGATACGATTTTTGAACAAATATTTGGTTCTCTAGATATTGAACTCCAAGAACTTGCTTCAGGACAAATCAACCTGATGGAATTTTTCGGCTAAGATTCTTTGTAACCGAGTTTGAAGATAGAAAATCCATCTGTTTCATTTATATGAGGAAATAATCTCTGACCAAGAGAAAACCTTGGGCTAGATGTACCGATAAAATACTTTTGTGGTTTCAACTCAAATTTAGGATTAGAAACCAAGAATTTTTCGATTACATCTTCATTTTCCAAAGGGAGGAGGGAGCAAGTAGAATAAATTAGAGCCGAATCCTTTGATTCTTTCAAAAAAGTGGAAACATTCTTTAATAGGGTGAGTTGTAGTCTATGGATCCATTTTACATGGTGTCGATCAATACGCCATTTTGTATCTGGACGAGAAGAAAATGTACCTGTTCCAGAGCAAGGTGCATCTAGAAGAATTTTATCAAACTTAACGTTGAATGGGTTATTAAATCGTAGATCATAGAGGATAGGATGAATGCTTTTTAGATTGTAAACTGTAAGTTTTCTTCTAAGTTCTTTCATTCTTCGTTGATTATTATCTATTCCAACAATAAAACCTCGATCTCTCTGCAGGGTCGCTAAATGAGTGGTTTTACCTCCTGGAGCGGCACATGCATCAAGGATAAGTTCACCTTCCTTTGGATCAAGAATATGAGAAATGATTGATGATCCCTTTGTCTGCATATAATATAAACCTTTATGAAATGAAGTAAGCCGAGGGATTGGTAACCTTGTCGATATTACTTTCACAACATCATTTAATTCAGGATCTAACTCAATTATTACTCCTTCCTCCGATAATTGATCAAAAATCTTGTTTTTTCCATAATCCAAGAGATTTAAACGTAAATACACAGGTAAAGTGTCATTGTTCGAATTAAGAATCTTTAATGTGCTTTTTAAACCATAAAATTTGATTAATTCACGAACCAACCATGTAGGATGAGCATATTGGACAGCTATACGCTCTTCTTCATCATCAATAGATTCTAATAGTGAATTCAAGCTCCAATTTTCCAAATAGGCTGGATATTTTTTATACACACCTGTATGGTGATCTTCAAAGGAATCCAATATTTTTTTGCAAGCCTCGTCCCAAACAACACCTTTCTGAGATTCTGAAGCAAATGTTAGCAAATAAGTAATTACTCGGAGAGTATTCCTTATTTTGCGGGGAATTTTCGTTTCCAAAGAGCTTTGGATTTCTCCATGAATCAACCGATTGAAGATATTTTGAAAACGGACAGTTTCAAAAACTAATGCATGAACTTGAGAGTAAGATTGCATATCATCAGAATTTGAGAATTCTGCATAACTTTTCATTGCGTTTCTAAGAGAATTATGTTGTTTTTCATATAAAGTAATGATTTCAGAAGCTATTTGGATTAGTTGGATGTGGTAATTCAGATCTTTTTCTGAAATCATAGGTTATTTCACTTCGAATTATTACTCTCTGGTGGTTTTTAAGATAATACTTCCTTCATAAATCATTCCCCAAAAGGTTTCTCCTTCTGAGAATCCCTCCAATTCTCCTAATTCTACGTATTGGCTTTCATATGTTGATAAGTTCATGATTTGAACAATATTTTCATTTAACTCAAAGTTGATAATCTGGTATTCTTCAAATTCTAAATTAAGCAGAGAAAATTCTAGCTGATTAAAATTCTTGGCAGTAAATCTCTTTAATAATTGTTTTTTGACATTCCAAAGTGATACTTTTAAATTTGAAAATGCTTTTAGTCTATAAACTTGTTTATTAAGCACTAGTAATTCTCCCACTCGAAATTTTGGCAAAGTTACTACTACTACTTGTTTTCTTGGGTATTCTTTAGATTTTGACTTATCAAAACCCGCAAATTCTGTTGTTACTGAAATAACACCTCCTTTACCTTTCACAAAGGATCTAGCTACTGAATTTGCCGCAGTTTTCGATCTATAAAGCGCATCAAGCCCATTTTTTATATTAATTAGCTTAAATAAAGGACTTTTTCCATCACTTAGAGAAAAATCCTTGCTGAGAAGTTCAATCTCGTTTCTCCAAGATTCGTGTTCTAAGGGTGATATTTCATGAAGGGATCGGATTTGAAGTTTGGAAGAATAAGTACCATCTAAACGTGTTCTACAATCGGTACAATCTCCCCAATCAATATTAATTAAAAAGTCTTCTGAAATTGTAATTAATGGAACAAATGCATCAGGACTAGCGGAAATATTAATCGTACCTTCTTCAGCTTTGAGTTCTTCATCTTCGTCGAAGACATGCTCTATAGATTGAATTTCAATTAATTTTGGTCGATAATAAAAGTCCCACATTTGGAATATTAGATTTTCTAGCTTTGCATGGATGTTGACTGACTCTAGATCATTTAAATAAAATTTGGACCATTGACCCCCAATTGAGAGCAATCCACAATTTAAACATGCCACAAGGGATAAATCTTGTTTTGATTTGACTATAGGGTGGGCTTTTAAGTAACATGATTTGCACAAATGTTGGAAAAATTCTTCATCTTTACCACATTCTATACAGCTTTGAGGCAATGATTGATTCTCCATAATATTAAAGGGGAGGGATTGAGAAAATCAATAAATGTGGTACCTTTTTCCCCTCCTCATCATCGAACCAGATTACTGCATCTTCCTTTATCTGTTCTTTTTCAATACCTAGTTCTATAACTGAACCTATGATGTTAATATTAGTATATCTTCGCATAAGTTGGTATGCATCAGATTTAGAAATTATTTGTCCTTTGTAAAATCCAGTTGGTACCCTCATCTTAATTTTTCCATTAGATAGGATCTTTCCAAGTAAATTTTCATCGCAAATTGCTAGGATCTCATTATTGTCCTTTCGATGAATTTTAAAAAAAACCTGCACAGACTTGTGTTTATTTGACTGCACCACGAGCACCACATGCCTCGCATACTTTGATCAGAACTCGTCCTTCACGAATAAGCTTGGTATCAGGCTTTCCACACTCTTCGCATAAAACAAAGTCTTTTACATAAACTCGCAATTCTCGGTTAATCATACTTCTCGAGAATTTTCCTTGAAGGTACAATCTTCCTCTCTCTTCAGTTGCTGAGGTTGCAAATTCACCAGCTAAATGTTTAGATAGATGGTCGGCATCATTTTCACGATTTAATATTTTAAGGAGTCGATTCCAATCGGTAATCCATGTCTTATTTCCTTCTTGAAAAACATCGGCGTTTGGAATTTCAAATCTGGATTTTTCAAAGACGTGAGCAGGGAGATTTTCCCGAGCTCGTTTGAGTTTTGATAAATATTCTTTTTCAGATGTCATTTCTATTCATTCCTTAAAATAATAATTAATAAAGGTTTGTTGTTCTTTTCCATCTAATTTTAGTTGAATTGATTTGAGTTCTTTTTTGTTATGACTGAAATAAATCGTTTTCTGTTGAATAAAGAATTAATTCATATTCAAATTTACTTTTGAGATTCCTAAAATAACAAAACAGTCATCTCTTAATTTAGAGTCAAGTAAAAATCGAATATTAGGAAAAATCTCGATAATTTCTGGGCCTTCTACAGAAAAATCTAACGCGAGAATAAAATATCTAATTATTATACTACTTATTCAGGATATAATTCAATTAAAAATGGTATATATAAAGATGCGGAGACGTAAAGAGAATCGATCGGTATTCGAGCTAATTAAGGCAAGTGATGTAGTTTTAGAAGTTCTGGATGGTAGATTTCCTCATCTAACTAGAGTCTCTTCAATTGAAAAACACATAGCTAGCCTTTCCATTCCCCTTATCCTCGTGTTAAACAAATGTGATTTGATTCCGCGCGAAGTCTCTGAAAAAAACAAAGAAATATTACAAAGAGAGTTCCCCACAGCCTATATATCTGCACAAAATCGACTTGGAACTAAGAAACTAAGGCAAGAAATAGCTAAAATTTCACCAAAACGAGAAACAGTCATTTGTATTGTTGGAATTCCGAATACAGGAAAGAGCAGTCTTTTAAATATCCTAAGGGGAAAACATGTTGCCCCAACAGGTCAAAAACCAGGTGTAACGCGCCATACACAGATAGTAAGGATATCACGCAGATTATTAATTTATGATTCACCAGGAGTGGTACCCTTTGACCATCCTAATATCAATTTACAAGCTTTTATTGGTGCTTATTCAATAGACAAGCTGGATGACCCTATTGACACAGTAGAGTACTTCCTTAATAGGATAAGGAATAATTATACCGAGGGTTTTATTAAAAAATTCGGAATTCCCTCCTTAGATATAAGCAATCAAGAAGTACTTGAATTCGTTGCTAAAAAGAGGGCTTTAATACTTAAAGGAGCCAAATTAAATTTGATCGAGGCTGCTAAGGTAGTAATGAGAGAGTTAACTTCAGGGAAGATAACCTACTGGGAGAATATAAAAAAAGAAGATTGAGATATCCAATAAACGATCTTAAAATAGAATAAAGTGAGAACCGTGAGCGCAGATAAGGACCTTCAACAATTTCTTGAAAAAATTATGGCTTTTGCAAATAAAACTGGAATTGCTTATCGTACAGGGGATATATATGGAGGTTTAGCTGGTTTTTGGGATTATGGTCCCATAGGTGTCGAAATTAAAAATCGAATAAAGAATGCATGGTGGAATGATTTCGTGAGGAATCGAGATGATATTGTAGGTTACGAAGGAGCAATAATAACTCATCCAAACGTATGGGAAGCCTCAGGACACCTCTCCAGTTTCACTGATCCATTAGTATTTTGTGAAGGTAAATGTAAGAAAAAACATCGACTGGATCATATTATCGAAGATCAACTGAAGCTACAAACAGAAAATCTCCAAATTAAGGAAATGGGTAAACTTGTTATTGATAAAGGATTAAAATGCCCCGATTGTGAAGGAAAGCTAAGTGAGCCTATAACATTCAATTTAATGTTTAGTACTCAGGTTGGTCCTGTAAAAGATTCATCATCGGTAGCCTATTTACGACCAGAGAACGCTCAGTTAATATTTTCTGGTTTTCAGAATGTTATTAATTCTACTCGCGTGAAAATGCCTTTTGGTATTGCTCAATCGGGTATTGCATTCAGAAATGAGATATCACCTCGAAATTTCCTTTTTAGAACGCGAGAATTTGAATTAATGGAATTTGAATTCTTTACTAATCCAGAAAAAACCAATGATTGTCCAATTTTTGATGAAGTAGCTCAAGTTCAGGTGAATATTTTCTCTCGTCGGGAACAGGAACAAGATTCAGAAGATGATTACGTCTCTATGAGCCTTCAAGATGCTTGGGATAATCAGATTTTCAAAAATAAATGGCAAGCATACTGGTTAACGACTTTTTATGTGTGGTTTACCCAACAAATGGGAATTAATGGCCAGAAATTGCGTTTTAGACAACATTTGGAATCAGAATTGAGCCATTATGCTCTAGACACTTGGGATATTGAATATAATTACATTTTTGGTTGGAAAGAGTTAATGGGGTGTGCTAATAGAACACAATTTGATTTAGAACAACATCAGAAATTTTCAAAGACGAAAATGCAGTATAGTGAGACAGATGATAAAGGAGTAAAAAGATATATACCTTATGTTGTTGCAGAACCTTCTGTTGGTTTGGGACGAATCCTACTGACTGTAATCGCAGATGGTTACAAAGAAGAAATTGTGAAAGACAGAAAAAGAGTGGTTTTGAAGATCCATCCTAGATTGGCCCCTTTTGATGTTGCTGTATTTCCTTTACAAAAGAAAAACGAAGAGATATATACGAAATCGCTTGAATTGTTTGAATCCCTAAGAAAGGAAGGACTGGTCACGAAATTTGATGAAAGTGGTTCCATAGGCAAAAGATACAGAAGACATGATGAAATAGGAACACCATTCTGTGTTACTGTAGATTTTGAGACCCTCACAGATAGTAGCGTAACAATACGTGAAAGGGATTCAATGGAACAGACGAGAGTTCCAATCGATGGGCTTTCAAAGAAGCTCCACCTGTTACAACAGGAATATAGTTACAGTTCATAGATATGAATAGATCTATCTCCCTTGCCTCTTTAGAGAACTTAAGGTTGGTTCAGCAATAAGTTTCATAAGTACACCGTATTTCTCAAAAATAGACCGATTAAAACTTATAAAGCATTAAGCTTAGCAATGAAGATAAGAGAATCTTATTACGTGAAAGTAAGGGGAAAATTTACTTTATTAGTCATAAAAACAGGCTGAACTTGTAATATATCTTCAAAGTATTTCAACTATAAATTTTAGATATAACTGAATTACAGAATAATTGGGAATTATATATAAGAAAGTACAGATGGAAAAATAATTACACTTACTTAAAGTAGGGTGAAGAATGAATGGTCATTTGGAAAGTTCTATTTGCTGCGGGAGCTGGTCAGGAAGAAATTGAGCTTGCTGATGTTGCTGACTTGGTAGATTGGGATCCTGAGTTTAAAGGGAGGTTGATTTCGAGTTTTTTCGACACAGATTATCATTGGATACCCGCATTAAAGAATATATTTCGTGATGACGTTTCTTTCCCCCCGAAAAACTTTATCTTAGTGGTCGGGAGAAAATGGGGCGAGGATGCAAAGAAAGGAGTACCCTTAGGGGTACTTTTCGAGTTTTCTGAAGGTGATCTAAAGCTAAGATCAGTTGGCCCTCAAAGTGTTGCCTCCGAGGCTGGAGGAGACAATAACTTATTATTAGATTTAGTCAATGAGCTATTCGATCATCCACAGAAATGGAGAAGTAAGAGTGTTATCTGTGGTATGTCGAAACAGGAGTGGAAGAAGATTGGGGATATCATTGGTGAGGAACCTTGGCGATTAGTTGAAACGGGAAGGAGCTTTGCATCAACAGATCCAAAGAAAGCCTTAGATAATTTTAAAAAAGCGTACAAAATTTTTACAATATTAGCTGATTTAAATGGACAGTTTCACGCTCTTTTTGCTCAAGTGGAACTAGCATTAGATGCAAGTAACTATGCTGTAGCGCAAGAACGTTTACAGAGAGTATGGGAGTATGCAAAGGAATTAGGGGATCCTATGTTAGAAGAAAACGTTCTCTCAATTGAAGGTACAATTCTGTATGAAGAAGGCCAATTTCAACAAGCGATTTCAGTATTTGAAAAAGCCTTAGATAGAGCAAAAAAAGCAAATATGCATAATTTCATTGTAAATGCTTATAATAATGTTGGAGAATGCTATTATCGACTTAAAAATTATGAGAATGCCTTGAAGAATTTTGATATCGCAAGAGGCCTTTCTGAGGAGAGAAATGATAAAAAATTACTGGCCATTTCACAAATAAACATTGCTAAGGTATTATGCCAAAATCTTTTACTGGGAGATATGTCCAACGAAGTTCAAGCGTCCCATTACATTAAGCAAGCCTTGGAAGCTTTCGAACAACAAGGTGCTACGAAGAATATGATGATTGCTTATGGACTTATGGGTACTTTAGAGAGCATTAAGCAAAGCTATGATTCAGCACTGATTTATTTTGAGAGAGCCGCTGAATGTGCTCAAACTTTAAATTTAGAATATTTACAAGATTTTTACTTGAAAAAAGCTCGGAGTATGAAAGATAAACTGTACGAGTAATGTAGATACGCTATATTAAGTTTTGAACTGAATACAGAAGATTTTTTTAACCTAGGATCTCCCCAATTTTCTGAGCAGCTTGTTTCATATCAAGAAAAATTAATCCTAATTTTACAGAACTACTAGCTGATGCAGTTAGCACAGCTTTTGTACCTGACTGGACTGAAATCATGTAACCATCTTTTCCTTCAACAAGAATACGTGTCATTTCCCCTTTGCCTGTTTCCATGACAGCTCTTTCTCCCAAACTGAGAATGGCAGCTGTCATTGCAGCAATTCTGACATCATCTAAATCACCTGGTAGAGTTGGTGGCCATGAAGAAATAGGAAGGCCTTCTAAGCTTACAACGCTAGCAAAATCAATAGCTGGTAATTTACTAACAAATTTCTCCAGCACTTCCACTATTTCTTTATGCAGTTGTAGATCTGCATCACTATCGGGAATGTACATCGTTAGACCCTTTTACATGAATTATCATTTATTATTAAATGATTAGAGTAAAATCCACATGTTTCTTTGCTTAAACATGTAAATTCAAGCTTCAATCCTATAAATATATTTCTAATTCCGAGTTTTTTCATCATATTTCGGGATTGGACTTGAGTATACCCGTTTATAGCATCTATAACTTTAGCTGTAATATAAGATCCTGTTACGTGGATATTATTGTTAACTTTTGGGAAATTGAGTATTTCGTCCCTCGATATTCTCTTTAAGAAGGCTGTGTTCATATGTGAAATATTCAATGATTTTTCTGAAGGGATCAGATAAACAGAAAGAACAAGAAAAGATGAGGTACTAAAAAAAACAATTAGAAAAACTCATCAATTAGCGAATAGTGGTGAGAATTAATTTGAAAAATGAAGAGCTACAAAATGTGAGATCAGAATCAGCATCTTTGCATGTGGGGAAAAATGGATTGACAGAAACCTTTATTGCTGAGCTTAATGATCGTCTAAAACAGAATAAAATCATTAAAATTAAGTTTCTCAAGAATTGCCCTTTTAACAATCGAAAAGAAGCTTTTAGTTCATTTGAATCGAAGATAAAGAACGAAGTTTCAATATTAGAAACACGAGGTTGGACTATTATAGTTAAAAGGAAGTAACTAAGCAATTTGTGAAATCTTTGTTCCATAGAGCTGAATCATCAAAATTTCTCGTGCTAATGATTGAAAAGCTCGTTTAATTCCAAGTCCAGTAGTGGCTACAGTTTCATAAATTGGAAAATCTTGTAAGTTTAATGCCTCTACGAGTGCTGATCTTGGTAGAGCATCAACAATATCTCGTTTATTCAATGTTATAACAAGGGGAATTGTTTTACCTAAATCCTTATCCAAATAAGAGTGAAGCTCATTAAGAGATGAAATATTTTCATCTAATTGATCAGGGGAGGAATCAACAACAAAAAGGACACCATCTACACCTTGAATTACAATTTTACGCTGATTTTTATGCCTTTCTTGACCAGCTGTTGTATAAACATCGAAAACAACTCCCGTTGTTGCCTGCATTGGAGCAAAATCAAAGAAAAGAGTTCTTCCATGTGGGTCAGCTAATTGTGTGAATTTTCCTTTTTCTAAGCCCTCTACCTTGTGATATAACCAACTGAGGGTTGATGTTTTTCCACAAAGAGAAGGTCCGTAAAAAACAATTTTGAATCGATGACGGCCTTCTGCATCTTTTCGCAATCCATTTGAACCCCTTAACGATTAGGAGGATAGAAAATGTGGTTAAAATTTCTCTAGTTCGGCCAATGCAGCTTCGAGTTCATCTTTTTCTAATCCTGTACGAACTTCAGGCGTCGCAGATGGCATACCAGGTAATGCTCGGGAAGGCTGGCCTGCTAAAAAATCATCCAATATCGTACTTAGCTCTTCATTCGCTTTACGCATAAGAAGACGTATCATTCCAATATTTACTTCTGCATCAGAGATTATAGTCAATATTCCTCTTCCACAAGAACTGGCAAAAATTTTTCCGGTATCAAATTCGGAAGTTACAATATCTAATCCTCCAATTGTTAAATTTGAACCTTGTTCAGCAGAAGCCATGAAAACTGCTGACGCTATTGCCCCAATACCATCAACATCCACAGAAACATAACTAAACTTAGAAACATGTGCAATTGTGAGGCCAGTTCGATCAACAAGGATGATCTTTCTAATACCTGGCTCGCTTTTAATGATTTTACTGAGGACAGAGTCAAATTTACGAGGGTCAATCAATCTAGTAATCTCCTAGCTGTAAATCTCTAAGTTCAGAGAAAAAAATAACTTTTCTCTTCACTTTGAAAAGCTAGATTAGTTCTTAATAAATTTAGCTCATTAGTTGAAAGAAGAAGAGTTCGGTTAGATCTATACCTTAATTCTTGAATTTAAAGTCCACTAAAAAACCTGAATGTGAGAAAAAATGACTATTTTTATAGCTTTTTAATTTTTGTAAGATTGTAATTCCACATGCAATACTATTGATTGGAATTATTATAATATACTCCATAATAAAGGAGCAAAACATGAATCTCACTTGAAATTTGCTGCATCGTAAAAATCAATAATAACTAAGCAAATTGGAGATTGCAAATAATAAACAGTATTTTCTCTCTTTTCTCTAAAGAATAAATGACATTATGGATAGAATTAGGTTACCCACCAAAATTTCCATAATATATCCAATGAATATGAAGGAAATGAATGGTAGTGATGGTTGTACCCATACAACATTCTTTTCATCGGTTTCAAGAAGCTCTGCTATTTTTAATTTTCTTTCAAGATCAGCCTCTGGGGTATCCAGTTGTATTTGAAAATGTATCTTCCATTCATCTTCAATAAAGTCCTCTAAAAAATCAAAATGCCAAGGCTTTTCCTTAATTTCCTTCACTATATCATTAGTAGTTTTGGGGTATCCTATGAAGTGCAAGAATATTTTTATCAATCTAGAACTACTCTGATAATTATAGATTTCCCGTTTACGTCTTTTTTGAATTAAATTATAGAAGAAAATGCTAATTGGGACTAAAATTGCCAACAAATAAGCATTAAAGAATGTTCCTAGTATTTTAGGCAAAAATGAGAAAAGATAAGCATATTCTGGGTTTGCAATAGTGAAAATTGCGGGTTGAAGCGGTGTAACGAATACAATGGCAAAAAATGCTATTCTATCTGCTTCTCCTCCTAAAGCACTAAGAGTTAGTATTGTTCCGAGTATTAATGAAATAATTATGTTAAAAAGCACACTAAAAAGGTATTCTTGGGCTTCATTGGGACTGTTCATTATGGATATAAGCTGTAATATATGTAGTACAGAGCCACTCCCTATCATACAAATCCATATCCAATCAGAAACCATTCGAGTTTTAATATCATGATAGGATGCTATTCCGAGTAATATTACAGCTATAATAACTGAAAGGACGTTTATTACTGGATCACTCATTCAAATTCCTCTAATATTTTGATCAAATCTCAACGGGACTTTTTTATGGATTAATGTTCAATGTACTCTGAAGCGTATGCAATTTCATCAGATTCGATTCAAACTGAATATTTTTATAATCAGATTCTTAATTATTATGATCTTAAAAAAAAGTTCACTTTCATATTTCATTATTCAAGAGAAAAAAAATCACTAAAAGGTGGAAGAAGTCAGAATATTTGAAATCAAAAATTTCTCATAATCATCGTTATGTCTAATAAAGTAATAACATTCTAAAGCAACACTCGATGGCGAATAATTTGGATTCTAAATTGGATAGCTATAGTTTATTAGCAGAATTTAGAGCCACTGTGGCTTAGCTCGGTTATAGCGCCTCCTTGGTATTCATCTTGTAAAATATACAAGAGGAACAGACAGGAGGATGTCGTGGGTTCAAAATATAAGATTCAGAGCAATCTTATTTGAAAATCCCACCAGTGGCTTTTCTAAAGACTCTTTTTTCCAGTTTGGATCTTTTTCAGATAGTAGTTTACATCCATTGGGAGATAATTTCGACTTTCTTGCTCTGTGGATTCGATAATACAGAAACCAACTCTGGCACTAGGTTTTTTAATTTTAAGTAGAAAATCCAAAATGACATTTTGTTAGTTACAAATTTTCATTTTACTCTGTTGTTTTTATTGAGGAGATACTATGGACTACTTTGATCTGTTTCAAATCTGGAAGAATGAGCGATCGAGTATACAACTCTGTGAAATCCCTAAAGATATATACATCTCTTTTGATGGTATGCTAGCAAAATTAAATGGTGATATTCAAACTACGGAAAAACCTATTATTGCCAATGAAATCCTAAACAGAATGATGTTTATTAGAAAAGATTTTGTACAAGTTCGAGTTTCTAAAATTTTGAAATTAGTCAGTCATGGAATTTCATTTGATGAGAGTGTTTTAACTTGGGGAGAACGTCGAATAGTAGATAGTCTAAGACGCTCGATTGAAACGATTGGCGTTGAGCTACCAAACATTTTAGATAGTCAAGGAGTCTCCCTCGAAATAGATCAGTATAAGAATTCAGATATGGAGCTTGATCGTTTTCCACTAAAATCGAAAACAGAAAATTCCAATTTAGAATTCTTTACAGTTAGGATACTCGATAAGGTCGAATCGTTTGTTGGGCTTGATAATATCACATATGGGCCCTTAGAAAGGAAAGACATCGTTTATCTCCCATTAGAAAATGCTACTGCCCTGATAGCACGTGGAGTAGCTCGTTTAATAGAATTACCAGATGATTGATTGGTGAAATATTATGAGAAAAAAATTTATTCCTCAACCTCGTTCAAATTTTCTCAAGGTTTCCTGTGAGTGTGGAAACGTTCAAGAAATCTTTTCTCATTCCACTACTCCTATAAGTTGTCGTGTTTGTGGAAAAAAACTTTCTGAAGCTCGATCGGGAATAACGAGATTATTTGGCGAAGTAATTGAAATTTTAGACAAATAAAAGGCGAACTCGAATGGATTCAAAATTTCCTGCAGTAGGAGAACTTGTAGTAGGTAATTGTAGCAAAGTAACTCCTCATGGAGCATATTTCGAAATTTTTGATTATGAATCTCTCGGACCTGAGGCTGGTTTTGTACACATATCAGAATTGAGCCGAACATGGGTTAGAAACATCCGTAGTCAGGTTCGAGAAGGTCAAAGGGTTGTAGCGAAAATTCTTCGTGTTGATGAGAGAAGAGGAGAAATTGATATGTCAATTCGGAGGGTATCTGAGCCTCAACGACGGTCAAAAATGACTGATTTGAAGCTGGAAAATCGTGCAAGAGGAATCATTGCTATAGCATGTGAAAAAACTGGATCTGACCTTGAATCCATAGAAAAGATATTGATAGCAAATTATGGCTCTATTTACGAGTCTTTATTAACTTTAAGAGAAAAAGATGCAAAATTTCTCACAAAAATAAAAATCCCTTCAGATGTATCTGAAGTCCTATATGATATTGCAGTGAAGGAATTACAGCCTCCTACAGTACGATTGCAAGGTGTAATTAGTCTCACTTGTTATGAATCTGACGGGTCTGTTGTATTATCAGAATTTTTTCAGAAATATGGGAACATATTTAAGAAAAATCACAAAGGATCTGATCTTGCCATCCAAGTCATTTCACCTCCACAATATCGTTGTACCATTGAAAGCCCTGACTGGAAAACTGCTGAAAGCGATTGGAAAGGTATTCAAAAAGAAATTCATGACTATTTCAGGTCAGTTGACGTTGAAATGTCTTTTGAAAGAAAATAAAATAAATCTAAACTTCGTGTGATATATATGCGTTTACTACGAAGATGTAATTGCAAATATACTATCGATCAAGAAATCGATATCTGTCCACTGTGTAATAGTAAATTTAAATCCGTGGGTCCTCCGAGATTCTCTTTACACGATAAGTATGCCTCTTATCGTCGTCAGATGAAGGAGTTAGCTAGACAGAGGGGTATCTTATGACTGAACAAGCGACTCTAACTATACGTAGATTCAATTTAAAAGATTTAGATGAAGTTATCACGATAAATAGGAAATGTTTACCAGAGAATTATCCGGAAGGTTTT
>JAEOSP010000354.1 GCA_016840305.1 Candidatus Hodarchaeota archaeon | reverse complement strand
TCGAATAAAGTCAAAGCAAATGGGGAAGATATTCTTTTTTGTGATACTTGGGGAAGAAAACTAGATTATGAAATAGAAGTTTTCAATCAAACTTACAGTCCAACACAAGCCCAGTTAATTGCTTGGGTGAAAATTCCTCAGCTTTCCAGTACAATAAACACCCCCATTTACATGTATTTTGGGAATTCTAATCTTTCTTCCCAAGAAAATCCTGCAAGTGTGTGGAAATCAGGTTATGCAGGTGTTTGGCATCTTAGCGAATCCTCTGGAGATGCAATCGATTCAACAGCACATGAAACAAATGGAACTATCAATTCAGGAGCCACACAAGGAGTAGTAGGGCAGATTGACGAAGCTTATGATTTTGATGGAACAAATAGTGGGGTTACAATTGGAAATCCTTCTAATGGTCATTTAGACTTTGGAACAGAAAGTTTCTCGATTAGTTTCTGGATTAATGTTGATCAAAGTACAGGAACCTATCAGATTCCTGTTTATAAAGGAGGGACAACAACCTCGAGTGAAGGTTATGAAGTTGAAACGAATCAAGTTGCTTCAGCTCTCGAATTTGGTATTTCTGACGGCTTAGGAAACAGAGAAAATAGCCAAATCCCTATCAGTTTTGATGAATGGATATATTTTACTGGAATTGTTGATAGAACAACAGATAAATTACATGTGTATAAAAATGGGGTGGAGGTAGGAACAGGGATTGACATTAGCTCAGTTGGAAGTATCGATAACGGTTATACTATGTCTTTTTCTCAAGGCAGTAATCCTTTTGATGGCATTCTTGATGAAGTACGAATAACAACCGTTGTTCATTCTGATAACTGGATTTCTACTGAATATAATAATCAATATAATCCTAGTACATTTTATTCAGTTAATTCTCTTGAATCACGTGGAAACTGGACAATCCCCTATCTTAGATATAATAAAAACTTAACAATTGACCACTCTGTGGTTTCAGGTTCAGGGGATCTTACGAATTTCCCTCTTCTTCTAGATTTTTATGATTCTGATCTTCATGATTCAGATAAAGTTCAAGCAAACGGGAATGATATTGCATTCACTGATGAAAATAATGTTAGATTGGATCATGAAATAGAACTCTTCGACCAGACTGATAATACTACTCATGCTCACCTAATAGCTTGGGTAAAAATACCCACCCTATCTGGAACAAGTGATACAAAACTAAGGCTCTGGTATGGAAATAGCGCAGTGGGGTCTTTAGCAAATCCTGACGGCATTTGGGAAGCTTATGGAGGAGTTTGGCATTTGAGTGATGACCTGTTGGATTCTACATCGAATGACAATGACGGGACTAATTATCAATCAGATGATGTTTCTGCACAAATTTATCGAGGTAGAGACTTTGATGGAGTTGATGATTATGTCAATGTTGGATCAGGATCTAGTATAGATAACGTTTTCACTGATGGAGCAACAATATCAACTTGGATCTACCCTGAAGATTGGGGTGGATATGATTATGGGAGAATTCTAGATAAATCAGCGAGTACAAGTGGTGCAAATGGATGGGTATTTTGTGTGGATGGTGAGTCTTCACCCGCAGCAAATCATCATTTATTATTTTATAGAGATTTTAATGTTAAACGAGGATTATGGTATTCTCCTGAAGATTCTATAAGTCTCAGTCAATGGCAATATGTAACAGTCACATATGATGATAGTTCTACAGCAAATTGGCCTACTATTTACGTTAATGGAGTATCGCAAAGTCTGGTTAGAGAAGAAAATCCCTCTGGTACAGCTGAGGATGATAGTTCAGAGACATTGTACGTTGCTGATTATAAGGATGGTGGACGAACATTTGCTGGAGGAATTGATGAAATACGAATTTGTTATAATACACGTTCAACGGAATGGATTCAAACAGAGTACAATAATCAGCTGAATCCTGAAAATTATATCACAATAGGAACTACTGAAGAAACAAGACGCTGGGAAGATGCTTCATTTACTTATTCAAAGGATATTGTTATTAATCACACTAATGTGGTTGAAGATTTAATAAATTTCCCTTGCCTTTTAGATATTACTGATACTGGGCTTAAAAGCGGAGTAGTACAATCTAATGGCGCTGATATTCTATTTTATGATCCTTATGGAAGAAAACTTAATCATGAGATAGAATATTTTGGCCAAACCAGCACAAATGGGCATTTAATTGCATGGGTTAAAATTCCATACTTATATAACTCTGATTACACTGCTATCACGATGTATTATGGAAATAGTAAGGTATCTGAACAAGAAAATCCTGAAGGGGTGTGGGACTTTGACTATAAAGGTGTTTGGCATTTAAAAGAAGATCCCTCTAGTACTGCTCCTCAATTTCTTGATAGTACATCGAATAATAACGATGGTACTGCCGTTTCCCTGACAACTACAAATCAAGTATCTGGCCAAATTGATGGAAGCTTATCCTTTGATGATACAGATCGAAATGTAGATATTCCTGACGATGATTCTTTGAACTTAAATTTCGATATTTATGTTTCTGCATGGATAAAAACTACAGATTCTCAAACTGATGTTGATGTGATACTTGCTAAGTGGACTTCGGCAGCTTCAGGACAGAATTACTTCTTGGGTAAATTAAATCAAAATACATTTACTTTTTATGTTGATAGTACTCAACATGTAGATATAAGTTTAAGTACAATAAATGACGGTGATTGGCATTATATTGTTGGGATTGCTAATTCTGATACCAATCAATTATTGTTATTTGTTGATGGAAATCAGGAGAGCTCTACTTCCTATGATGGCTCATCTGTCACTAGTACATCCAAGCTCTATATCGGACAAAGTCCAGGAATAATTGAACAAGAATGGAATGGAGGAATCGATGAATGTAGAGTTTCGGACGTTATCCGCTCAGGAAATTGGATTCTCACTGAATATTATAATCAATATTCCCCTCAAAATTTCATTTCCATCGCTACTGAATTCTCTCTCGATGTCTCTCCTCCTGTGATTAATAACTTTGGTACCGAAGATCCTGGGACAGGAACAGGGCGATTCTGGGCTGATGTGACAGATTCAACATCAGATGTTAATAGTGTTACTATTAAAATCAATGGTACTGAATATGATATGAGTTTTAATGATTCTAAATGGATTTATCTCACTTCAATAGGGTATGGGGATACCTATGAATATCAGATTGTGAATGCTTCTGATGTACGGGGGAATTACATTACATCTCCATCTTCTACAAAATTCGATTCATTTACAGCGGACAATGTCAATCCTGATGTAATTGATTGGGAATATTTCCCCGAGGAAGGTGTTTATGGTACTTTTAAGGCAAATGTAAGTGATACCTGGGGAAGTATAGATACAGTCATTGTTAATGTAACGGTAGGAACTGTCCCCCAAGGTGAACGATGGGCAATCATGAGAAACGATAGTATTCAATACGTAAATGATACAGTTATTATGGATTCTGGTTCAATTAAATTTGTTATCTTCGTTAATGACACCGCAGGAAACTCTTATACTTCCAGTGAACATCAGGGATTTGTACCTGTAATAAATCACCCACCTGAAGCTCAAAATGTTACTCTATCTAGAAGTTCATCAGTTGAATTATTACCAATTTATAGTAACAGCACCTTGTACCTTGATTATGACTTCTATGACCAAGATAGTGATAGTGAAGGGGGTACAGAA
This sequence comes from Candidatus Hodarchaeota archaeon, assembly GCA_016840305.1. The sequence goes on along the minus strand of JAEOSP010000354.1, from coordinate 701 downwards.
ATTCGGTGGTATAAAAATGGAGTACTTCAGTCTTCTTATAATGATGAAAAAGATATTCCGTCCTTTGAATTAAATAAAGGAGATGAATGGAATGCTACTATTAAACCTAAGGATGGTCAAGATTTTGGTACTCTTGTCTCATCAAGTACTGTAGTTATTCAAAATACTCCACCTCAAATCAGTAGTGTGACTCTTACACCGACAGATCCTCTTACAACTCAACAATTATCGGTTAGTAATTCAACTACAGATACAGATGGTGATCCTTTGAGTTTTGAAGTTGAATGGCACAATCCAAGCTATAATTCTAGCTATGATAATCAAGTTACGATTTCATCTGATCAAACAACGAAAGGAGAAACATGGTGGTGCGAAATTCGCGCATGGGATGGAAGTAACTATTCAATATGGATGGTTTCAAACAATGTTACAATAATGAATAGTGTACCAACAGTAAGTAATCTATCAATAACTCCTAGCTCTCCAGTAACTTTAGATGGTCTTACAGCAAATTACGATTACTCAGATGCTGATAATGATCTGGAGACTGGCTCCTATATTATTTGGTTTAAAAATGGTGTCCCCCAAGGGGCTTATGAGAATCAAACATCTGTTCCTTCTTCGGCTACTGCTAAAGGGGAAAATTGGTACTTTTCCATCCAACCGAGTGATGGGAGTGGCTATGGAGGTCAACAACAATC
>JAEOSP010000036.1 GCA_016840305.1 Candidatus Hodarchaeota archaeon | reverse complement strand
ATAACTATACAACTAAACTTGACCAACCTGTAAAGATCTATAGTGCTTTTTATCGCGACAGAAGCAATCGAGATGTTCCAATGGTTGATATTTCTTATCAAGAATATTTTGAATTACCTAATAAATCAAATACGGGCGCTCCTGTTTCTTATAGATTTGATAAACAGCGTGATTTTTCAAGAATAACGATATGGCTAACTGCTGCAGATGTTTTTTATCTAATTGGATTTACTTATTCTCGAAAAATAGAAGATTTTGATAATCCCGATGATAATCCTGATTTCCCACAAGAATGGTTAGAATGTATTCACTTGAATCTATCAGTTAAATTATGTGGATTATATGGGAAAAATAAAGGTGAAAGATACAGTAATTTAAGAGAAGAAGCAGATATTGAACTACAGAAAATGCTCGAATTTGATAATGAGCAAGGATCGATATATTTGCAACCTGATTATGAAGGGAGAGGTGATTATTAATGCGTATACCTTTCGTAGGAGAAGCTTATACATTACCTTCATTAGATGTTGATGCACAAAACTGCATCAATTGGTTTCCCGTACTCGACCATACAGGTAAATTTCCTACCTCTTTATTTCCTGTTCCCGGTTTAGAAGTTTATTCTTCTCAGGAAGGAACTCAATGTCAAGTAAGAGGATTGAAAGTAATAAATGAAAGATTTTTCGGCGTAGTTGACAGTGGATTTTATGAAATTCTTAATACTGGTGTCCGAAATCAGCTTGGAACTCTAAAAACTTCGATAGGACAAGTAGTAATTTTAACCAATCAAAACCAAATAGGGATTTTTGATGGTCAGTTTGGATATGTTTATCAGTTAGTGACTACAGACACTCGAACAGAAGGGGATTTTTTTGTAATAGATAAAACTTCTTCTTTGATAGGAGATCCTACTTTTGTGGGGACTGGTCTTGATGATATGGGTACTTCGGGTACTTATACAGGTACAAATGATTTAACATATAGAGTTGAAATTCAATCAACTGGTGCGCCAGATAAATTCAGATGGTCAAGAGATGATGGTGCTTCGTGGGCACAAGAAAATATAAATATTATTACAGGAAATATTACATTAGAAAATGGTATACAAGTAATATTTTCGAACACGACAGGTCATACAATTGGAGATTATTGGACTTTTCAAGTAACTACTGATAGTACATTTTTTCCTCCCATTTTACCAACTTCTATAGATGGATATGGGATTTATCCGGTTCAAAATTCTAATAGATTTTTTATTACTGGAATAAATGATTTTAGTTCTGTTAATGCTTTAGATTTTGCTTTAGTAAATCAATTGCATGATGACTTAGTAGGATGTATTTCTATTCGTGAAGAATTATGGTTTTTTTCTGAAAATATAATAAGAATTTATTATAATACTGGAGCTTCTCAGTTTCCTTTCGAACCGCGTCAAAACTTAGCATTAAATTTTGGTTTGGCAGCTCCTTATTCCCTGACAGTTGCTGATAATAATATTTTATGTTGGTTAGGTAAAAATCCTGAAGGACAGTTATGTATTTTAGCTGCTGCTGGTTATAACCCTCAGATGATCTCTACAGAACCAATCAATAATGAATTAGCTAAATATGAAACAATTGATGATGCGATTGGATTAACATATTTTTATCAAGGCCAGTTATTTTATGCGTTAATCTTCCCAACCGAAGATAAGACTTGGGTCTACAGTTTCACGACGAAAATGTGGCATGAACATTTGTCCAGACATCTCAATCCACAGCCTCGTGAGCAAGAATATATGTTGGGAAGATGGCGTGCTAATTGCGTAGCTTATTTTGATAACGAAATCTTAGTAGGCGATTTTGAAAATGGGAATATATATAAATTATCTCAAGATTATTATACAGAAAATGGGAATATGCTTATTTTAGAGAGAACCACGGTTCATTCGCAGGCTGATTTAAATAGGATTTTTTTGGAGTGGCTACAAGTAGATTTTGAAGCTGGGGTAGGATTAAGAGAAGGCCAAGGATCGGATCCGACTGTAATGCTCCAGTTTTCTAAAGATGGAGGACACGCATGGAGTCATGAATTGTGGCGCTCTATAGGGCTTCGCGGTGAATATAAAACTCGAGCTAAATGGAATAGATTAGGATATGCCAGAAATTGGACATTCAGGATACGGGTAACAGATCCAGTTTATAGAGTATTAATAGGGGCTGTCGGTGAAGTGGAGGTATCAGAAGAGTGAGTGCACCCACTACACATAATGAAATAATTCAACCTCCCGACATAGGAATGCAAGATAATCCACAAGATGATTATAAGTTTAAATATGGAATATGGGCGCGTACTGGAGGATATATCTCCTCTGTAGTAAATCTTAGAGGATTAGAAGCATCTGTTGACGAATTAAACACGCTTGTAGGCATTAAAACTATTGGTGATAGTACAGTTCAAAAGCAATTGGACACTAAAGCTGATACAGCTGCTTTAGGTACTATGGCATTTCAAGATGCTAGTAATGTTAATATTACTGGAGGCTCTATATCT
>JAEOSP010000353.1 GCA_016840305.1 Candidatus Hodarchaeota archaeon | reverse complement strand
TCTCCTGTACCATCTTCTCTCACATTTTCTTTACTGAATTTCATTCCTCTTTCTTTCAAATAATTAACAATTTTACCAATATTTCCACCTCTATAATTAAATAGAACAGGAATACCAAATTCTTTTTCAATAAAATTATCAGGGAATAATGCTAAGTATACTATACCATCAGTTACGGTACACCATCCTTTGTCTGGGCCTCCTGTATAAATTTCAAATCCTATTTCTTGATAAAATTTAACACTTTCACTAAGATCATCTACGGAAAAACAGATTTCGAAATGATGACCAAATTTTGGTGGTGATTTCATGAATTCTCACTTAATTCATTATTTATTGATATTTGCGGTGATTCGCAATGAATAATTACCAGTCAATAAGGACATAAGTTGCGTCCCAACCTTCAGCTCGTTTTTCAACTTTACCTTTTTGAGTAATTAGAGAGAGAATGTACAAATAATTACTTATCTTTTCTTCGTTTAATTCAGGAATTGCTGTAAGAATTTCTTGAATAGTTTTGGGATTTTTAGATAATACTTCAAGGATTAAAAATGCCTCTTCGATTGTTGCAAACCTGTATGGCTTTTCTGTTATTTTTTTAGCCTTTGGTTGTAATAACCACTTATCTTCCTTCTTTATTACCTTACCATAAGAATGAAGAAAGTTTAAAAATCCTAAAGAATAGTAAGTGTCACTTATACATAAATCCGTACCTGGTGATATCTCATAAGGGCTGTGTTCTTCGTTTCTACCGAGATACTCTAGTTTATCAATAACCTGAGGAAAACTTTTGTACGGAAATGCATTAAAGGGTGATTTTGAAAAAATATGGGTATCAGACAACTGTACACCTCAATTGAATTAATATCTAACTTGGAATTATTAGTTACTATCCAATAACAGTTATTATTCGATGCATTAAATTTAATGAGGGTTTCTTTTTCGAAATCAGTACTAATCCTTAGGACTCATCTGTGTCGATTTTCCTGATTAATCGAGCAGGTGTTCCACCATAGATAGTATTTGAGGGAATGATTTGGTCTTTAATTACTAGCGAGTTAACACCTATGATCACATTATCCCCAATAGTTGCACCAGGAGTTATTATTGAATTACCTCCAATTGTTACATTCTTACCAATCGTCACGGGAGCTAAAATTAAATAATTTCTTTCTGTAACATGTGCAGATATGATTGCCCGGACACCAATAAGACTACCTGCACCAATTGTTACAAGGTAGGAATCGAGAATTGTTCCCGAGGAAATATATACATTTTTACCAGTTCGTAAACCGTATAACCAGAGGAATTTTCCTATCAACAAAGAATATAAATGCGGTACGAAGCTATACGCTTTTAACATGCTTTTGAAAATACTAGGAGAAACAACCGCAACCGCATACAAATAAGCAATGTCAGAACCATGAGTATACTTACCTGGTTTTATCTTAGGGAGGAAAAACCTACAAATAATTTGTGAATGAAGAATACCGAATGTGAGTGAGGAAAAGAGATAGACAACGGGCATTAAGAGAGCAATAAATAACCAAAGAAGGAAGTTATTAATATTTTGAATCACTATAAATACTAATGTGACCTCTGGTAGAAAAACAGAAATAAAGAGCACACCTGTTAAAGAAAAATACAATCCTAATCTGATTTTTATGGAATTCCTCATTCGTAAATCCAATTCTAGTCATTTGAGGAACTTTAACTGGGAGTTAAAATTATGTTGGGATGATCTCTTTTATCTGTTTCACAGTCTCTGATACATTTACAACTAGATTTTCTAGTCCATAGGAAGGATGTCCATCAACAGCAAGTAGCAATCCTTCGCTGATCTTATAAGCAACCAGGTGAGTTATTTCTGAAGCAACCACTAAATATCTAAGATTCGTCATATATGTTCCTACGTTTAAAATCTTGATTGCGGCTGCCATTCGTTCTTGATCCATTTTATACTCTAATAAGATGTCACCTGTGAATGAAACAATCATTGCTCCACGAGCACCTTCTTCTTTATCTACCAGTTTTTTGAGATAGAACTTCGCTGCATTCTTAGATGATTGAAGCATACGGCGAGTTTCACCTGCAAAAACTTCATCAACAAATTTTGTGAATGATATAAACATATCTGTATCAATAAGCCTGAGTACTCGTAAATCTTCTGCATACTCTTCGAAGAATAAACTTGCTAGTGTAGACAATTTAAATTGAACATCTAGAGGTGATACAAGGGGGGAAGCTAACACAGCAAATATTAATCCATCTTTCTCGATAAAAGAAAATCTGATATCCGTCATATCAACAACTTTTAACTCACTTAAAGAGGACGATTTCGCAAATGAGAACATTGCTGTAAGAAAAGCAACAACAAGATGTGCATCTGGGGCTGTTGACTTTTTTTCATATGAACGTGTATATAGTGTGTGTCCCTCATCTTTCTGAAAAATGAAAAAGGCTTTCACAGTTTTAAATTCTACAAGACCAGACATTATATACCCTCATAGGAATTTCTTGGCTTTAACGTTCAATATTTCAGTCGTAAGTCTTTGAAACGCTTCATGGACATTCTCACCAGTTTTTGCTGATGTTTCTATCAAATCTATTACATGCATACTTGCGGCTATCTGATTTAATTGAGATTTAGAAATTGCTCGATTTTTCTTTAGATCGGCCTTATTTCCAATTAAAATGCCTACGTGCTTTGGAGACGCTTTAAGAGCTTGTATTTGCCAACGGTTCTGGATTTGATCAAGTGTTTCTTTTCTCGTCAGATCAAAAACATAAAATGCCCCCAGTGCACCTTTAAGGTAGAGATGAGAATAGGAGACATGTCTGGCTTGACCTGCAATATCCCATACTTGTAATGCTACTGATCGTGTAATATCATTTTCATCTATGAAATGTATCTTTTTAGTTAAGAAATCTACTCCTAAACTTACAGAATATTCTTCTTTGAATTTATTCTCAATAAACCGAAGAATTAGAGATGTTTTACCAACAGCCCCGTCTCCTAGTAGTAGAATTTTTAGAACATGCTTGATTTCTTTTCCATTTCCTACCATCTTACATACTCCATCAGGATTAATTGGAGCTTATGAAATATCAAATGAACTCGAGAAATACATTTCAATATTAATAATCTTCTTTATTAAGCTGAGTCATTCCATTTTGATAGAGAACGAGTTTTTATCTCCAACAATGTAAACAACAATATTTTTGGAAGAATTATTAAACAAAATCAAGAACTTTCTAAATCTTTACACTATTCTTCTTAATAAGTTTAATACGAGTAGCTCGTATTCCATTAGAGTCACGAACAGGGATAAAGCTAACTTTATTATCAACTAGTAATCGGAAATCTTTACAAAACCAACTTAGACATGAGGGAAAGAAGATGCAGGAAAGCTTGTCACTTCTAATGAACCCATATTTTTTTTCAAGATCAAAATGTGTTATTTGGCCATAACGGCGATTCTTTATGTCACTAACTCTTCTCTCTAATTTTTTGAGAGGAATTAAAACATTCTCTTCAGACGCAAATTTTAACCCCTTTTTAATGAACTGATCTATTTCATTTATATCTGATTTCGATCTCTTCATCTCATTTAACGCCAAGTAATAACAAGCACTAGCAACCCTTCCTTTCCCCTCTGTTATATTATCCCCATCTATATGATCCGTTTTTAGGACTTTAAGCAGACATTCTTTTCCTTCATCCATCCTACCTTTCTGATACAAGCGAATACCGTAGTTTAAGTGTATTTTCTTATACAGTTCATTTGATTTCCTATCTGAAGGTTTAAAATCTATTAGTTTGTTAACAAAATCTATTGCACGTTTTATGAGATTGTGCCAATTGGTAAATCTCTTTTTACTAAATTCTTGATTGGCCCAGCTTAAATAATTATCAGTAATATACTCTAATGAGGTTATTTTTTGTTTATCGGAAATTTCTGGTTTTTTCAAAATCTTCAACAGAGCTCTTTCAGCTACATGATATTTCTTCTTCAATGTGAGAACTCTAGCAATCTCAATTTGTGTAAGGACACTACTGGGTTCTATATCAAGTGCTTTTTGTAATTTATGTTCTGCTTCGTCAAGATCATCATGAAATTTGTTTATAATTCCCCATGCATACCATACATGGAAATTAGAGGGTTCAACTTCCGCCGCATGTTTCAGTATTTCATTAACTGTTATCGCATTATCTTGATTAGAATAGAGAAGTGTTTTAATTTTTTTTCCACCAATTTTATCGAAAATGGTTTCTTTATTCAAGATTTTAAAATCAGTCTTTCCTCTATTACTAGTTCCATTTTTCATGGTTTCTCTCTCATAATAGAAGTTAATAAAACCTCTTTCTGATATTGAATGAGAGTTCCTCCTTTTAAAATATTCTCAGGTTATATGCATTTTAGCATTTTTCAAGTTTTTTGAATGATAAGGAAGAGATAATTAAGAGTTTGGATCAAGAAAAAGACCTAGAAATTTAAAAAAGGGATTTAAGGAAATCAAGGATAAGAAGAATGGCTTCTTATTATAATTGGCTAGAATTAGTTTTTAAAGAGCTATTACAAAACAGAAGCATCAATAGATAAGATTAAATTTATTTTATACAAGAATAAATTGAATTTTAGCGAAATTGGGGAATTGATCAAGAAGATTTATTGAGTTTCAGAGTAAATCTGTCCCACTTCAGTTAACTTCAAGAATTATAAATAACAGGATAACCGAGAACAATGCATTTAATAATTAATTTTCTCTCAATCTAATGAAAATTAATAAATATGGAAAAGGAACCTTAACCATAAGGTATCGTATATTAATAAATTTAGTCGAAAGAAGGTTAGTTTCGTCTTAACTTATTTCTTCTATATTGGTTTTGTGGGAAATATGAGTAATAGAGTTGTTAAGATATCTCGCATGTTATTCTTATGTTCAATTCTATTAATCTGTTTAACTTTCTGTTTATCGGTGAGCGGTTCAAATGGGTGGCCATCAAGTGAGAGATTTACGATTATGGGTTTAAATGTACATGTATATTTTAGTCCTGAATCAGGAAAAGTGGCTTCTGAGTTAGAGGAAGTATCTGTAGTATTAAATATAACTCGTGAGAATAATGATTACATTCTATTAATTATAATGTCATCTTATGGTACGATTCAAGGAAATGAATCAATCGATTCCAATATTGGAGGTCATAACATTATCATAAATACGACAATCAATTCATACGCAGAAGAATTTTCTCTAAAAACCCCTGACAACGGTTCTTTTACCTCCTTTATGGTAATTGATTTCTTCTGGGGAGATCTTGATTCGCAATTATATAACAAGACTGTGAATCTGGCCGCTGAATATCAGAAATATAATACAGGATTGGATTTAGCACTAATTATGATTCCTGGAGGGGGCGTTGTCCTATTATTTGGAATGTTAATTGTAGCCAACTACTACCTTAAAAATTATAGAACTCGGGATATTGATTTAACTGAAATCAATGAGAAGCTCCTACATGTTAATACATTACCTAGAAAATTTTTAACAAGGGGGGGAGAATTTAAAGAATTGGATTTATCCAAAGTGGCTAAAATTCCAAGACCTGGAGAAATTACACAATTAGAACATAGAAAACGAAGAATGCAAGATAAATTCGAAAAATTGAAACCCAGATTGGATGAGCTGGAAGAAATCACATATAAGCTAGAGGAAGCACGAAAACCGGTAATAAACAACGATTTGTTCAAGTTTATTTCCTCATATTTTATCAGAGCAAGTAGAAAAAGAGAAAATTACCCTCTTGAAGAAGATGTTGTTTACAAGGTTCAACAATTACGTGATTCACTCCAAGATGGGAAATGGGATCAATTAAAGAATATAAACAACTTGAAACTAGGTTGGTCTATTTGCAATAAATATGTAAATTCTTCGAATATTTCTAAAGATCCACCGTTGAACGTTGATTTTATACTTGAAAAGGAAACAAAAACACTTGTTGATAATATAAAGAATTTTGACGAAGTTAAAAAGAATGCAAAATGGCCTCCTGATGCAAATCTTATTATACAATCCAAAGAGGACATTTTAGCTGAGCTTAAGATAATAGATCGACTACTGAAGAATTTTAAAAGCATGGGTAAAAAGGATTTAAAGAATTATATTAAAAATTGTACTAATTTAAAGAAAGAGGTTAATAAACATCTGAAATGGCTTAAATCAGTTGTAGATATTATTGATGGAAGTGAGGGGAAACGGTTAGAAATAAGATTACGGAAAATAAAAGAATTATTAGTTGAAGAGTTAAAAGCGGTTGCTTAGATAATAATGTATTATACCAAAACGTTCTCCACAAAAAAAGTTGGAAATCACTTGATAATGTAAAAAAGCGGGATAAGAAATTATGAGTGAACCGATTAAATATACCTATAGGAGTTTTTATGGCATATTTGTAATTACTGTTTTATCAATTCTCACTGCGATAGGGGGAGCTTTACTGGTGATAGGAGTTATTGTTATAGTCTTTTCATGGTTTCCGTTGATTTTTCCCGAATTCTTAGAGATATATAGGATTAATTTTTTGAATACAAGGATAATTGATCCAAATTCTGCTTTTCTGCTCTTTTTTGCTACAGGATTGACCATATTAGCTGTAAGTTTAATTATTCTAGGAATTGATTTCTATCTCTTAACAGCTGTTAAAATCATTGATCAGGATATGTCTAAATTCGTAGATACGTATTTTCCTAGCATTAAAGGAATATTCTCAACAAAAGGTAAAGGAATCCTAATTTTAGGTATTTTACTTTTTGGTACATTCGTTGTCTTCCTAAGCTTAATACTATAATAAAAATCTTAGTACAATCCTATTGAAGCTTATCTTCGACGTTTATAAATTAATACGAGTGCAAAAGTTCCTAATAGTAAGCTACTAAGAACTCCAAGTGGAATTATTGGTGATAGGTCAATAGTTGTAATAACGACCTCGAAAGTTTGAATAGGAGTTTGTATGGAATTTTCAGCTTGATCAAACAACCCGAAATACCAATAGTATGGTCCATTTTCAAGGTTAACTGCTTCAAAAGTATACTTCTGGTCTGTGGTAATTTCAACAAATGACCATGAAATCTGATTTTGAGAGAAGTACACAAAAATTCTATCTATTCCAGAGGCATCGTTTGGTTCAGAAGAACTCAAGGAGACTGTATTATTTTCCCCTGGATGTATGATATCCTTTGTTTGGTGCACGTTAGAATAATCTGGAGGTAGGAAGTCTTGAACTGAAAAATTCAGAGTGGGTGTTCGTTCTTGATTGCCTACAGTATCATTGAACCAGAAATACCAATCCCAAACTTGTCCATATACCAACAGGGAGGCATCAAAGGTATAATATTGAGTTTCTGTTATTGAAGCGCTCTGCCATGATTGGTTATCAATTCTATAATAAAATAAGATCGTATCAACACCACTAGCATCAGTGGGTTCAAATATGTGAGTTGAAATATTGTTATTTTCGTCATAAGCTGGCGATGAGGTATCTTGAGTTATGAAAGTATAAGATGGTGGAGTGAAATCGGCAACAGTGAAATTATAGATTTGAGTTTGAATGATATTCCCAGCTCTATCAGTTATCCAGAAATACCAGTTATAGGTTTGATTATAAATGAGTTTCTCACTAGTAAATGTGTAACCACTGATATTCGTCACATCTTCACTCATCCATTGAATCCCAGTCGTTAAGCTATAATAGAAAATTATAGTGTCTATTCCGCTTGCATCTGCAGGTTCTGTGGTTGTTATATCAATCGTGAAGTTTGTATCATATTCAGGGATACTGTAGGGTTCTACGACACACTTAGGGGCAACCTCATCAATTATAGTGAAGGAATAGGTGTCAGATTGGATTTTATTTCCTGCTGAATCATTAACCAAAATGTACCAGTTGTATATTTGCCCATAACTTAGAATATCAGCAGTGAATGTGTAATTTTGCATAAGTGTAATATTTTTTACCATCCAATCACTACCAGAGGAGTAATATAGCAAAATTGTTTCAATTCCACTTGCATCCGATGGTTCGATTGCATCAATAGACAAGAAGTTAGATTCATCATATCCAATGGTTGTATTTGTACTGGTAAGGATGGCTATTTCTGGTGTGGTTTGATCGACTACAGAAAATGAATATATATATGTCTGATTTATATTCCCTTTAGTGTCATTAAACCAGAAATACCATTCATAAATTTGGCCATAGTTAAGCATATCATTGTTAAATAGATAATTTTGAAGATAAGTAACGTCTGTTGTTACCCATGAACCGTTATCGATCCGATAATAAAATAAAACTGTTTCTATTCCGCTAGCATCAGTAGGTTCTTCAATTAAAATATCTATGAAATTTGTTTCATCATACTCAATTTCTTCACTAATTTGTTGTAGATTTGAGTAAGTAGGAGGAGTAAGATCTGTAACACTGAATGAGAAAATAGCAGTTGTATTAATATTTCCCGCAGTATCAATAATCCAAAAATACCAGTTATATACTTCAGCATAGCTGAGCATATCAGCTGTAAATATAAAATTACTTGTATTGGTGACATCTATAAAGTTTAAAAATCCATTGTCCACCTTATAACAAAGTAAAATTTGATCTATACTACTAGATCCTACAACCTCTTCGACAGTAATAGATACTAAATTTGTACCATTGTACTCAACGATAGAATATTCTTGGAAAACATCAGTATATAATTTTGGCTTTGTATCAATAATACTGAAATATAATGATCCCGTTTGATAATTGTTACCACTTGTATCGTTAAACCAAAGATATAGTTCCCAAATTTGTTGGAAAAATAATCTATCGGCTGTAAAGGTATAGGTTCCTGTGTTTGTGACAGTGAGCTCATTCCATCCTTCATCATTTACTCGATAGTAAAGAAGGACCGTATCTTCATTGAAAAATTCATCAAATCCAAAGAAGACAGAGTGATTTTCATCATAGTTTTTTTCACTACAAAGCTCATAAATCCAGAAATTTTGCTCTGAATTGACAGAAAAGAATGGAAATTCAGAAATTTCCTCTGGGTATCCATCACCATTTGTGATATTATGAATTACAGCGGAAATTGAGTTGTAAGAGGAATCTTTCAGATAAATAGCGGTACTATTGCCTCCAACACCATTTTCTTCATTGTAACCATTTTTACCACCTTTTCCACCATGAATGTCAGAAATAGTATTGAATTCGAAGATGCTATTATTAGAGTTCTCTAAATAAATACCAACACTGGATCCACCTGAACCACCTGTACTAAACCACCCTCCTGTACCCCCCGTTCCACCAGTTATGTTCTTTATAATGTTTCTAGAAAACAGGCAAGAAGAACAGTCTAATATATATATACCAACTCCAATATTTCCCATCGTTCCTGTATTCAAACTATCTCCTGTAATCCCGTTCATTCCTTGATAATGGGAAATATAATTTCTTTCAACAGTTATATTGAAACAATTTATCAACGTAATTTTGCCTAAGTTTGTTGGATTAATAGTAGAAGATAGATTAAAATTTCTAATAATCACATCTTGATGGCCATAGAGATAGATAACGCGATCACCATCAACCATATTAAATTTGGAAAAAGTGTTCTTATAGGCATCCTTCTCAAGATAAAAACCAAATCCAGTGCCAGGAGTTCCATGACTATCCCCAATAAGAGCTAATCCTTCTCCTCCCCCAATAAGACTGTTAATGTGATTATATTCAAAGTTATTATCATATGAATTCCTAAGATAGATTCCCACACTATTCCCACCGTTACCCCCCGAAGCTAGATATCCCCCTGAACCTCCAGAACCTCCTATAATCTCACTCAAAGAATTAGCATCAATTAAATTGTCTCGGGAATTTTCAAGGAAGATAGCCACGCCAATTCCTCCTGAACCTCCAGAACCAAGACGTCCCCCTGAACCTCCTAATCCTCCAGTAATGTTACTAAGTATATTGGATCGTATAATATTATCATAAGAATTACTAATGAAGATTCCTACACATAGACTCCCATTCTTTCCTGTTTCTCGATAAGCCCCTGAATCACCACTTTCTCCTGTAATATCTTTAATAATGTTGTTCTCGATTATTATCGTAAAGCAGTTTAAGAGAGAGATAGCAGCGGCACCACTGTTTGGATTACCGCTAGAACATTGATAATTGGAAATAATGTTTTCTCTGATCATTATATTACTACAATTAATTAAAACGATTTTTCCTAGGTTCGTAGGGTTACTGTTGGAAGTAAGATTGAAACCTTCTATAACCAAATTTGATCGATTGTATAAATAGATAATTGGATCCCCATTCATGGTATTCGTCTGTTTAATTTCATTTTGATAGCTGTTACTGTCGATATATATCCCAAAATCTGTGCCTTTCGCACCATCAGCTCCATAAGAAGTACCACCAATACCTCCAGCTCCCATTGTTATATTACTAATAATAAATTCATTTAAAAAGTTATTATAGGAATTTGTAAGGAGTATACCGATACTATTACCTCCTGATCCACCAGATCCATAATTTCCACCAGTAATTCCACCCATTCCACCTATTATATTATAAATAACGTTATTATTCAGGAAATTCCCGATGGATTCGTCAAGTATAATACCGAGACCACTTCCTCCAGTTCCCCCTGATGCGTACAATCCTCCTCCAGTTCCCCCTTTTCCTCCTTGGATGGAACTTATCTGGTTATTTGAGACATTATTATTGGATGAGGATATTAGGTGAATTCCTACACTATTATTGCCAGTATCACCTGGATCATAGAAGTCTAATCCATCACTACCGGATTCCCCTGTAATGTTCACGATAGAGTTGTAAATAATCGAATTATTTTCTGAGAAATTGAGCAGGAATCCATAATTTACATTATTGAGAACAGAATTGTTGCTGATAATGCAATTCTGTGCATATTCTAGTCTAATCCCCAAATAATTGTTCTTGAAAGTGTTATTGAC
>JAEOSP010000352.1 GCA_016840305.1 Candidatus Hodarchaeota archaeon | reverse complement strand
TGAGAATCACCATCATTGATTGAATACCCTTTAATGGGGTAGAATGCTTTCCCTGGAACAAAAACAACTTCTTTTGGAATAGCTTTCTCCTGCATGAATTTTCCACTGTCAAAAGCTTCATTCTCCATCATATACCAGAAGAAAAAACCGCCAGTAGGTTTTGATCGCAAACCATTAGAAGGAAAATGGTTTTCAATGGTTTTCTCCATGATGTCTCGTCGTTCTTTATAAATTTTCAAGTTAGCAGGAAGAACCTTATCAATATATTCTGTATAGTAGATTTCAAGAATTTTCTGAGTGAATGTAGATGTACAAAGATCAAGATAACCCTTATCTTTTATTACCGGCGTCATAACTCTCTCTGGAAGAATAGAGTAACCAAGTCTAAGGACAGCTGCCTCCTTACTACTCGTTCTTAAATGAGCAACCCATTTATTTTCTGTATCATACTTCTTAATAGGTGGGGGGATTTTCGTAAATTGTATCTCTCTATAAGCTGAATCTTCAATCAAGAGCATTTCATTTTGTACGACAATATTGTACAATTCTTTTCGTCTTTTTTCTGGTAAAGTTGTCCCTTTTGGATTATCAGAGTCAGGTACAACGTAAACTGCTTTTGGTGTCTTTTTTAATTCTCGCTTACAGATTTGAATTGCTTTTTCAACATTTTCAGGGATTAAGCCATCCATATCGGATGGAACAGTGACAACTGTACCACCAAGTTTTGTAACAGGGACTACAAATCCAAGATAAGCAGGACGAGCCATAATTATAATATCTTCAGGTCTAAGAATAGAGTCTAATAGAGCATACAACATTTGTTGGGAGCCTGTGGTAATAACAATATCATCTTTGCCATTAGGAATAGTAATTCCATCATTTTTTTGCATTCTTGAACTTAGAACTTCTCGTAGAGACGCTGATCCATTTGTTGGGCCATAATTTAGCAAGTCAATTCCGTTAATATCTAAATCGTCTGCAATTTCATAAAGGATTTTCTTGAAAGCATCAATAGGTAGACTTCCAGGTTTTCCTCCTCCAAAATAATATTTTACGTTATAAAGGAGGAGTTTTCGAATTTCACTTTCAGGGATGAATTCTGTCCATTTCGCTAAATTATCATAATAAGGGGGAGTCATTGTGTTTCGATTCCTAAGTACAATTTTCAAACTAGATTACGTTTTAATGAATTTAGATGAAAAATTCACTAGAATGACTAAAAAAAAGGACAATTCTAGCAAAGAAAGAGAATTTCTAATTATTCTGTTTATACACCTAATGTGAAATTTATAACAATTTCGAACTGTAGTAACAGCACAATCCTGATGTAATTCCAATTCTTGAAGTAATTTCATAAAATTTCTTTTCTAGCAGTAATGTGTGTCGGAATTAGAACCTAAAGTTCAATGTAAATAAGTTAAAAGGCTCTCCTGCGATTTTTGAGTATACATCATTAAGAGGATTTCCTTTAAATTTAACTATGAAATATTTTGAATACCAAGATTCAATTTGTATATGCAAAGCAAATTGAAATCTCTCTTGAGTAGGTTGATTATCTTGCTAACAACACAATTATAAAATAAAAATAAACTTAGTTGACCTTGAATCAAATAAGAGCATTATTGTAATAGGATTGTATGCTGGATATTATCTTGCTATTGTACAATCAATTGTAAAAGTTAATTCTAAATATTTTTCTTAGGTGGTTATAAGGGAAAAAATGATTTTTTTCATGTCTACTTCCTGAATTTCTAGGACAAATCTTAGAGAGCCTCACGAATAAAAACTGGTCAACGCCTTATTTAATATCAATCATATTAAAGTGATGACACTTGAATAACCTGAAGAGAGTATTCAAAACAGAGCGGATTTGGTTAAAACCAACAAAGCAACTCCGACAGCTATGTCACGTGTCAAAGAATTTGTATAATGAAGCAAATTATCAAATTCGTCAAGAGTTCTTTAAAACCATTAAATGGATCCGTTATAATACCCTTTATCATTCATTAAAAACCTCTAAGAATTACCAGGAATTACCAGCTCAAACAGCCCAACAGGTATTGAAAATCCTTGATAGAAATTGGACAAGTTTTTTTAATGCTTTCAAAGAGTAGGAAAAGGATGAATCAAAATTCAAGGCTGAACCAAGAATACCCAAATACAAGCCAAAGAATGGAGAGTTTTTACTGGTTTTTACCAACCAGCAGGTGAAATTAAAAGATGGCTTCTTGTTCTTTCCCAAAAAAGTAGGTTTTAAAGTAAAAACCAGACTCCCTGACACAGCAAACATAAGAGAAGTGCGACTTATTCCGAAAGGAGTAGGTTATGTGGTAGAAATCGTCTACAAGAAAACTATTAGTCCTAAACTTTTGAATAATGATAAAATCATTGCCATTGATTTAGGGGTATGCAATCTCATAACTACTGTTAATAATAATGGTTTAAAACCGTTTGTTATTAAAGGTGGGGTTGTCAAATCCATTAATCAATATTATAACAAAGAACGAGCTAGAATTCAATCCATTTATGACCGTCAAGGAATAAAAACAGGCAAAAAGCTGCAAAAATTGACCCATAAGCGCAATCACAAAATCAGTCGAAAAATTATTGATTATTGTGTATTAAATGACATTGGAGCAGTCATTGTTGGTTATAACCCAGATTGGAAGCAAAACTGTCACCTTGGGAAAAGGAATAACCAGAATTTTGTCACCATTCCTTTTTACAAGCTAATTCAACAATTAAACTATAAAGCTGAAGCAATGGGAATAACGGTCATTAAACAAGAAGAAAACCATACTAATAAATGTTCTTTCTTGGATAATGAACCCATAAGACATCATGATAAATATCAAGGAAAAAGAACTAGTAGAGGACTATTTAGATCTAAAAAAGGCATTATTATTAATGCTGATGTAAATGGTAGCTACAATATCCTTAAGAAAGCATTCCTGAACGCTATGACCGCTGACAGGATAGAGGATGTAGGGTTACATCCGACACGATGGAGACTAGGTACGGCAACGAGCTAGTTGATGACCTCCTGTGAATAAAATTGACTATCTTTTTAGCAATTTTAATAACCTAGCCCCTGTTGATGAAAACACATATTTCCGCTTATTGATGTGTGATTATGATCGAAAAATCAGTGAAGATGGTATTAGAAAAAGCGATTGGAACACAACTTGAGATAACTTCCGAAATTAAGGAACTCATAGAAAAATCAATAGAAATACCACCTACCTTTGAGTTCGGGGAAAGATCTTCTAATGTTGCTTTTAAACTGGCTAAAATTCTTAAAAAATCACCAATGATAATAGCTGACGATATTTCAAAAGCTCTAAACAATCTTCATGAGGAAAATTCAGTAATAAAATCCTCAAAAGCCGAAAAAGGCTATATAAATATCTTTCTTAATTTTTCAACACTGTATAGTAACCTTTACAAACAGATACAGACGAAAAAAGCGAAATATGGAACAAATAACAATGGGAAAGGAAGGAAAATAATTGTCGAGCATACCTCAATTAATCCTGTAAAACCTCTGCATATAGGGAATCTTAGAAATGCAATTCTGGGTGATTGTATTGCAAGAGTATATACAATGAACGGATGGAAGGTTGAAGTTCAAAATCTCATTGATGATTTAGGAAGACAAGTTGCCACCTTAATATGGGGAATTCTAAATGGGCATCAACTTGCAGTAGCTCGTGAGTCTACTGAAAAATTTGATGTTTGGTTAGGGAAAGTATATTCCTACTGTAATAGTATACTCGAAAAACATGATCAGTGGGATGAGGTAGATCAGATAATGGTGGAAATGAGAAATGATGCTAAAACATATCATTTTATGCGAAGTATTGCCCAATCATGCGTTGATAGTAATCTAGAGACTGCATGGAGATACGGAATAACCTATGATTACTTGGTTTGGGAATCAGATATAGCAAGATCTGGTATATGGGAGGAAACGCTGCAATTACTCGAAAAGAATGACTCTTTTCATTGGGAAAAGGAGGGTACAAATGCTGGCTGTTTTATTGCGCGTTTAGGTAATCTTCCTGAATTTCAAGATAAGAAAAATCCTGATAAGGTATTTGTACGTTCTAATGGAGTTCCTACTTACGTTGCTCACGACGTTGCGTTACAACTATGGAAATTAGGACTCGTAAAAGCTAAATTACAAAGTCGTAGCATTGTTAAACAGAAAAATGAAGCTGGGGTTCTGAAGGATCTATGGAGCAGTATTGATTACAAACTGAAAGGCCAGAAGAAGAGATCTTTCGGTAAATCTGATAGGATTTGTAATGTAATTGGTATGGAACAGAATTTTCTTCAAGAGATTGTACGATCTACATTGAAACTCTTAGATTTAGTAGATGAATACGAAAATTCCTATCATTTATCATATAAACATGTATCAGCTCCTCATGCGAGATTTTCAGGAAGAACAGGGAACTGGTATGAAGAACGAGCTTGGGCTGATGCAGTATTTGATGATACACTCGCAGTTGCATTTAAAACGATATCTAAGAAACGTCCTGACTTGGAAGAAAATCCTCCGAAAAGAAACGAAATAATATCGAGTATAACTGCAGGAGCCATTCGCTACTGGCTTACTAAGTTTTCTACTGAAACAGAAATTAAATTTCGAATTGAAGATGCAACTTCATTAGAGGGAGATACAGGTCCATTTTTGATGTATTCTTTTGTTCGTGCTACAAAGATTCTCAGTAAATTAAAAACTATTAAAGAATTTTCAGGAGCAGATGATACTTCTTGGAGTATTCATGAAAAACAGCTCATCCTAAATCTTTATCGTTTTCCAATGATCGTAGTAGCTGCTGCTGAGTCTTTTCAACCTTTAATTGTAACTAAATATGCATTTGACTTAGCATCCTCATTCAACCGTTTCTATGAAACTTCCCGAGTTTTAAATGCTGAATCTGATGAGTTAAAGATTTTTCGAGCTGCTTTGGTAAGTAATTTTACCATCGTAATGAGAAACACCCTAAACGTGATAGGAATACCAATTGTGGATGAAATGTAATTATTTTGGTGAGAAAGAACATGGAATTTCCTAAAAAGTCTTCAATAGCAATTTATTCAATTTCAATTATTATTCTCTTGATGATACTGGTTTTTATAAATCCAGAAAACTTAATTGATGATTTATTTTCACTAGGGGTCTGGGGATTAATTATCCTCTTCATATTATATCTTATTGACTTGTTGATACGCACTTTCAGATGGAAATTATTATTGATTGCACAAGGAGTTGATATTCCCGTAACATCATTAATTCTTCCTGTTTCTTCAGCTTTAGCTATTAATTTATTTACTATTGCTCGTGCAGGAGAAGCTGTTAGAGTTTTTTCATTGAAACGTAATCATGGAACAAAATATTCTGATACTTTATCGTCTATTGTGATCGAACAAGTACTGAGCATTATAGGATTATTAGTAGTGACAACAGCAAGTTTGTTTTTTATAGGAAGTTCTCTTCAAGCGAGTGAAGGCTCTCAGATCATTGAACAGTTAATTTTAATCCTCTTTTTCAGTTCTGGAGCAGGGCTTCTAGCGATAATAGTAATTTTAATCAAACCTAGCGTCATTTACAAGGTTTTAAGCAAATCTCCAGATATAATAAGATCGAAGCTAACATCTGTGTATGAAGCTTTTTTAAGAGGTATTTCAGATTTAAGAACAAATCCTACTCTGCTTTTCCAAGGTATAGTAACTTCTTCATTAATTTGGTTAATAGAAGGACTTATGCTTTACGTTATTGCATTCACAGTTTTCTCATCTTTTAACCTAAATGATCTACCATGGGTAATTGCAGCATCTTGTGCTGGAAATATAACTTTTATCATCCCAATTTTACCAGGAGCAGTGGGTCAGTATGAAGTAATAATAGCAATTGTACTCTATAATTCGCCTAACTATCCTGGACAAGCTGCTGTAAGTATTGCTCTCATTGATCGGATTGCAAAATCTTTCCTTCTCGCAATTTTAGGGGGATATGCAACTCTGAAATTAGGTGGAAAGGAGATCTTAAGATATGGAGGGATTAATTCTAAAAGGGACAATGATGAATTATTAGAAAAAAATGAAGATGGGATATCATAAAAATAGATTCACAAATGAAACTGAACTATTACGATAACTAAAGGATTTTTCTCGGAAGTATATTATATGGGTCCAGTGCAGGAAATTAATGTTTCAAGAAGAGTAGCTTTTGGACCAAATGCGGTAGAGAAGGTAGCTAAAATTTGTGATGAACTAGGTATAACTAAACTCCATATATTTAGCGGAAAAACAGCAACTAAAGAAATAAGCGAGAAATTGGTTATACCTCAACTTTCTGACGCCCTAGAATATGAACACACGCTTTTACCTTCGAATACAGATATTGAGCGATTAAAAAAAATTGCAAACAAAATAGATCAACAAACCCACCTCATGGCTGTGGGAGGTGGAACGGTAATTGATTATGTTAAACTCATAGCTAATATTTCTAAAACGGAATATATTGCAGTACCAACTAATGCTAGTCATGATGGTTTTTCTAGCCCTTATATCAATTTTATCTTAAGACAGAAAGTGTCTGAATGTTCAGGTAAGGAGTATTTGCCAGAATATCAACCAATTGCTCCCTTAGCTATAATTGGTGATACAACATTAATTAGCAAGGCTCCTAAAGATTCATTAAAAGCTGGAGTGGGGGATATTATATCAAAATGGGTAGCTATTAAAGATTGGAAGCTCGCTCATAGACTAAAAGGTGAGGATTATGATATTTATGCAGCATCGTTCTCAGAAATGACTGCAACTATGGTAGAGGAGCGAATTAATGATTTAGGAAAACAATTTTTTAGCGAATTGGGTGTTCGCGCATTAATCAAAGCGCTAGGAAGTAGCGGAGTTGCGATGTGTATAGCTGGCTCTTCTCGCCCTGCAAGTGGATCAGAACACCTCATTAGTCACGCTTTAGATATTTTATCAACAAAATATGAATTCAAAATATTACACGGTTATCAAACAGGAATAAATGCCATTTTAATGATGTATTTACATGGTGGGGACTGGTTTCGCATCCAATCTTGCTTGAAACAAGTTTCTGTCCCTTTAACTCTACACGAGTTAAGGATTGATAGAGATATAATGTTGGAGGCAATTCAAATAGCTCAAAACATTCGACCTGATAGGTATACAATTCTTTCAGAAGGTTTAACGAAAAAAGCTGCTGAAAAAGCTATTGAAGCGACCGGAATAGATTAAATTTGGGAAAATTAGTATCAGGCATTGATGAGGCAGGGAGAGGAGGTGTTTTCGGTCCGTTAATTATCGCTGGGCTATCTTTGTATGAATCTGACCTAAATGAGTTAGAAGGGAAGGGTTTGAAAGATTCAAAACTCTTCACAGGTTTAACGGGGAGAAAAAAAAGGAATGAACTAGCCCTTGAAATTCAGGAAATTGCTGTTGATCGGACTGTGAAGGAGATCTCTTCAGAAGAAATTGATAAAACATTAGCTAAACGCCCTTCAGATAACTTAAATTTACTAGAAATTCGAAATTTCTATCAAATAATAAAAGATTTAAAATCTAACAGGATATATATAGATAATTTATCATCACCGAAGTATACTGTAAATGAAATTCGAAACTTAATTCATAGAAAAAAAGATATTAATAAATTAGTTATAAAATCCAGAAACAAGGAAGAATATTCAGTTTCTCTGTCTAAGGACAATCAAACTAAAATGAAAATAGTTATAGCAACTGGAGCCGATAAAAAATATTCGATTGTTGCCGCAGCTTCCATTCTAGCCAAGTATACAAGGGATAATCGATTACGCGAGATCGAACAGAACTTTCAATTACCTAGTCTCAGCCTTGGACAAGGTTATCCAAATAAAATGGATAAACGCGTGATTAAATTTCTTAAAGATTATCAAAAGCAGATAAAGGCTCGTAGTTTTCCTTTTATTAGATATAATTGGGAATGGTCAACTCTACAGTCAATACTCAGACAACAGGAGAAAACTTTAGATGAATTTTTCTAAGGATTAGAGAAGTGAACATTCCTAATAACTTTGATCGTGAGGGTATCATATGGTTGAATTAGATAATATATTCCGTGCTTATGACATTCGTGGAAAATTTCCGAAAGATTACTCTTTGGAAACAGTTGTTAGTATTGGTAAAGCTTTTGGTAAGTTCTTTGGGATAAATAAAAATGTTATAATTGGAGGAGATGTTAGATTATCGACACCGATTTTGAAAACAGCGCTGACTCTTGGATTAATGGCATCTGGCTGTAATGTAAAAGATATTGGAGTATGTACAACGCCAACGATTTACTTTCTTGCTGCGAATAATGAAAATGTAGATTTTGGTATCATGATTACTGCTAGTCACAATCCTATTGATTACAACGGAATCAAAGTCTGTGATCATAATGGGGTTTCTTATCACTTTGAGAATTTCTTTCAACACATTAAGATGCTTATTTATAAGAAGAATTTAACTGGTACTCAAACAAACTTGTATGGACAAGTTCCTCCTCTAAGTGGAGTCACCAGTGAGCAATTCTGGAATTTTCAAAAAAAGAATTTTTCTCCTGGAAAATCAGCAAGCCTAGTGGTCGATATTGGGAATGGTACCTGCTATCCAATTTTACAAGTACTTGCAGAAAAGCAAATGACTGTTGATGCTCTACACTCCGAACCTGATGGAACATTTCCTGTTATGATCCCAGATCCCGCAAAACCAGAATGTCTTAAGTACATAATAACTAAAATTAAAAGTGGTTCTTATGATTTAGGAATAGGATACGATGCTGATGGGGATCGAGTAGGTTTTGTAGATGATCGTGGAAACATCATTTTCCCTGATCAAGCAATTATGTTGTTTGGTAGATATTTAATAGGTAAAAACCCGAAATGTGAAATTTTGATTGATATAAAAACATCTAGAGCTACCTATGAATATTTAACAGATTTAGGGGCTAAGGTACGCTTCACACGTGTTGGTCATTCTTGGATTCACGAAGAAATAATGAGGAGCGGGGCACTATTTGCAGGGGAATTAAGTGGCCATTATTACTTCAAAGATGGTTATTTTGGATTCGATGATGCAGCATTTTCTTCTCTAAAGATGATAGAGATTCTTACAAAGCAAGAACGGTCGATATCTAGTATAGTTGAGGAACTACCTTCGTATCATTCATCCAATGAATTAAGAATCTCTTGCAAAGATAATGTGAAGTCAGTTGTTGTTGAAAATTTGAAAAAACGTCTTATTTCTGAAGCTGAGAATTGTATTACCATTGATGGAGTTCGAGCTGAATTTGAAGACGGTTGGATTCTCATTCGGGAGAGTGGAACTGAGCCTGTTATATCTGTTCGCGCAGAAGGATACACCAAGGAAAAACTTGAATTTTATCTTGAATATGTCAAAGATCTTGTGAATGAAGAAATTTGTAAAGTATAGAGATTACTACACAAAAAATATGAAGGATAGCGATCTGTTTTTTTCCTAATTGAAATATGAGGATCTCTAAATGGATGATCGTTTAATCGGCTCTATACTAATTATTTTTGGTTTAGTCATTGCAGGACTAGGGGGAACGATGAGTAATGTACTACTCGCTGTATTTTACATCATAGGCTTTCTTCTGGCATTTGTAGGATTGGGTTTTTTTCTTAAATATCGAAAATCTACTTTACAAGAGGATTAAGACTTAGGTTTCAGTTTTCCTTTTAGGAACTTCAATTTTATCAATTAGGAGAGATATTTTTCTCGCTACATCTTCCATCTCAATTGCTATAGCAATTCTTTGTATTCCCTCTAATTCATGGATAATCCCATTAAGAAAAGAAAGGACATCCCCAGGGTAAACTAATAGTTCAAAGTTTGTGAAACCAGAAGATATCCGACCTATTTTTCTTCCATTCAATCTTTCATTAATAATGTATCTTCCCACTTGTTCTGGACCGTGCTTACAGAAGGGATTTTCAGTACATGAGCAATTAAAAAAGTTCTGTGTCCACATGGAGAAAATAGTTAAACACCATTTGTTAAGCTCTGTTGCTTCCTTTCCCTTCAGAGAAGCACTCATAACATCAAGCACGGGACTGTTAATTAATCGTGTTGAAAATCTCATGTTGTATGTTTTTTCAAGATATTTATGCATTTTTTTTTGAAAGATAAACATTTTGAGGATGATTCATTTCAAGAGCAATGGACAAAAAATGCTTCTTTTTCCTCAACATTTTAGTAATCGTAATAGTTTTGGATGGCGTAAAAAAAGAAAGCGAAGAAGCTCTTCCTAATTGAGTTACTTCAAGATATCTTTGAGAATTTTTTGTTTTCAAGCTTAAAAACGAGTTCTTGATTAGATTATTTGTAATCTGCATAAAATCATGATTTCCTGTCCCTATCATTGTGTTGTAAATCTTTTTTGCATTTTTAGGTGACATCAATGTTTTAGTTGAACATAATGCAATAATCTGCTCTGCACATGCATTTTCATCATAATCAGGTTCGATGGGTGTTAATTCTGCACTCATTAAGCTCAAAGCAATTTCAATCTCGGATTTTGAATCAAGTGCGGAGATCGATTCCCCTAAGCACAACATTACAGCTTGCCCTCTATCATGCTTTCCTAAACGACCAGCTCTTCCAACCATCTGAGTAAAAGTATTTGGTTCAAGAATTCGATTTCCCATCATCATAGATTCAAATATGACCTGAGAAGCTGGAAAATCTACTCCAGCACCCAATGCATAAGTCGCTACAATAGCAGGACACTTACCTGTTGAGAAATCAGTCTCTATTCTTCGTCTGAGGGAGTAGGAAAGACCGGAATGGTACGAATGTGCGTTGTGAATTCCTGAAAGTCTAAGATATTCAGCAATTTCATTAGTTTTCCGTCTTGAATTAGTAAAAACTATTGTTTGACCTTTAAATCCATAACTTGATTTAATTTTCAATTCAGTCTTGATTAAAGTTTTGATTTGCCTAAGTTTTTCTAGTCCACTTCTTGAAATAAGTAAATGTTGTTCGAGTGGCGTTGGTCTCTCTTCAACCATCACAAGGTTCAAGGAGATATCACGTGCAAATTGAAAAGGATTTCCTATAGTAGCTGAAAGACCAAGTATTTGTACATTTTTAGAATAGAATCTGATTTTTGCTTGTAAACAATCTAAAGTTGGACCCCGATCTGGATCAGCAAGGGACTGTATTTCATCAATTACTACACATCCCAATTCGTTGAAATTTATCTGTCCTCCTCGTAAAATTAAATCCAACCCCTCATAGGTAGCTACAATCACATCAGCTTTTTGTAATGTCCCTCTTTCTTTATAAAATTCTTCTTTTTCTTTGTGAGATTCAAAAACACGCGATCTACCTGTACGAAGTCCGATCCGCAGTTTATCTCCATAAAATTTCTTGAAATCTTCATACTTGTTATTTGCAAGAGCAACTAAGGGAACAATGAAAATGAATTTTTTTTTCTTTAATGCTACTGATATTCCTGCTAGCTCCGCAATCAAAGTTTTTCCTGCACTTGTATTAGCAATAATAAGTAGATCCTTCTCTCTGAGTAATCCATTATTCACCGCCTCTGTTTGAACTGATAAAAGAGATTCTATACCCCTTTTTTTCATTACATTTTTTAAATAATTACTAACGTTAAGATTTTTTATTAAAATCTGATTTTTTGGATTTTCTTGTTTCTCAATACGCACAATTAGTGTTAGTTCGCTTATTTTTGCTTCTCCACTAACCAATGTATCAGTTACTGGAAGAATGTCATGAAATTTATCTAATAACGATATTGCATACCGTTTAAAGCCTGGACTATTCAGCAGGCTAACTTTCTTGGATTCTAAATCTTTTTCAAGCTCCTGAATAGCGCATGATTTACAAACTTCCCGACCATAAACGTTAAAATTCCCTTTGAGTTGTAGAAGAGTGATTTTCTCTACCATCATACAGAAAGGACAGAATTCTCTCACTGAAGGCTTCGTAGATATGTTGAAATCCAAACAGAATTGTTTTATACCATCAATCTCCTCTTGAGAGATATCATTACTTAATAAAATATGTTTTGACCTCTTTAAGAGCTGTTGAATCGTGTCTTTTGGGGGATAAGCTTTCCATTTACCCTGTTCCTCCCAAAAAATACGTCTTGGGCGCCACATGGGATGTTGTTTCAAATAATATTCAACCCGCCCTCTCAATCTAGGTTTTCTTTGAGCTATTCTGCCCTTTGAAAATCCTAGCACTTGTATAGTATTATCTTGATTTATAGGAATAAAAACAATGGTATATATTGATGAAATTGGTAGCATGATAAACGACTGCTAGGACTTCTTAGATTTGATTGACTATGTACGATATTGGTTTATTTTCTCTTAGTAGATTGATGTTATTTCGGAGTAAAAAAGCAAAGTGTTAAAAAATATCATATAATCACATTAATTATACTTTTATCAAGGCGAGGAATAAAAATGCCAATTTGTTCGAAGTGTGGATCTTATTATAGTGAAGTCTCCTGTCCGAACTGTACACCTGATGATTCACCGAAATCTCCTGTTACTACGGTTCACGTTGAGGAGAAAAATTCAATTAGAATCATTGATCCAATTGAATTACTTGATTCCATTGAAAAAGCGGAAATGGACTTAGCTAAACTTGAAGAAGAGAAATCAACAGAAATTAAAGAGTTAGAATCGAAAATAAAAGATCTCGGATTTAAGGAGGAGGAAATACAATCGGAAATGGAACAGCTCGAAGATCAAATCACAGAGTTCCAGCTATCCGTTGATGCAAAAAATAAGCAAAAATCCGAAATCCTCAGTAACAACCAATTATTACTCGAGGATACAAATTCTCTAAAAGCAAGAGTTTTAACTTTAGAAACAGAAAAGATGTCTTTAGAAACTAAGTTGAAAGATCTTCGAGAGAAGAAAGGAGCTGAATAATCATGCCCAAATGTCTTAAATGTGGATCTTACTATATCCGTGCTCCATGTCCAGTTTGTTCACCTCTTGGAATAGGAGAGCTTATTGTTGATTCTGAAGAATCAAAGAAAAAGTCAATTGATGATCTTCAGAATGAATTTAAGGATAAATTAAGTAAACTTGATGCGAGAAAGACAGAACTTACAAATCAAATAAATTCTATGACTGAAGAGATTATATCACTAGAGGATCAGTTTCAAAGCCATGAAGTAACTAAAATTGGCATCAATGATCGAATTAAGAAACTTAAATTAGCGATCGAACAGGTTGAAAATGAAATTTCAGAGATTCTATCTAAAAACTCAGTTTTAGAACAAGAAAAAGATACTACAACCCAGAGGATAGCGAATCTGGAAGAAACGAACAACAAACTAAAAACAGAATTATCGCTAGTCCAGAAAGAAATAGAGGAAAAAGAAGTCCAAAATAACACTGATTTGCAAGAAGATACAAAACCTCAAGTTGAAGAGCCGTCCACTTTTAATAAAGAGGATTAGAAAATTTAATTCAGCTAACCCGTATTCTGGGTATTTAAATGAAAGAAATAGCTCAATTTCAATCCAAATTTTCATCTTATACAATATCAGTAATTGTATACTCAAAGAATAATGGATTAATTATTGATGTTGTAACCCCAAATGAACATCTTGGAGGAATTGGGGTGGGAATCCCATACTGCAGAAAAGATGGGAAAAAAACGGCCAATTCTCATGCAATATCTATCCCAGCACATCGTGATGCAGAACTTGCAAGCAAATTAGCACAAATTGTTGCTAAGCATACTGAAATGAATATAGTAGTGATCTTGGGAATACACATACCGAATATAACGGCTACTCTTCTTAAAGAACTTAATGAGTTCTTTGAAAATTGGTTCACTGAAATTGGTACAAAATTGGCTAAGGTTTCTTCCTGAAATTCAAATATAGCAAACCAATGAAAATAACACCAAGAATTACAATCAGCGCTTCATGTAATTGTATGATTGGTGTTGGATTAAACGTAGAAATAAGTTTGAATCCTGGTAGTAAAGAACCGATCTTTAAATTTGAAGAAATGGCTGTTCTTGTGAAAATTGAAATTTCATATGTGTTGGGATCAAGATTTGAGGTTGAAATCGACAGAAGATAAATATGGGCTCCGTTTTCATCGATAGCTGATGTTATACTGGGTAGCGACTGATTCAGGGTTCCAACTCTTCCTTGGATATCCAAGTATCCATATAGATTCAGATATGGGACAAGTATATTCTCGTAAAGCGTATTCTTAACTTTGAATGCAATTGTAATGACTGGATCTTCAAGACTATAGGTTGGTAATCCTGAGGTAATAGAATTTGAATAATAGCTAGCATCTAATGAAAAACTACCCTCCAGTGTCAGATCGAATTTTCTTGCTTCTGAAGTATTTGATGGATCCTTTATCAAGACAAAAGAATCATTCCATTCTGAAGTAATTTTGAAGCTAGTCCCGTATGTTTTAGCTCTGAGATTTGTATTAATTAATGCACTTGCATAAAACGTTTCATTACTCTGGAATATGTTAAATATTTGAATGAACAAATCTTCATTAGAATAGTTAAATAATCCAACCATTAATTTTGTATCAGGTTCTGTAATATTCAAAATACCGCCTGACGTAGCAAATCCAATATTGAATGAAAAATTAACAGTTTCTCCATAGTAAATACTAGCGCTTTCTGTGTGTTGTGTATTACGATATTCGGTTTTCAAAGGTGACAAATATAAAAGAGGAACACCTTTAATCTGAATATTTTGCAAAGAGTCATTATTTATCGAGTCAATTTTGTATCCAGTCGAGATATTCCAGTACAATTTAACAGTAAGATTATAGAATCCAGCTAAGAATCTTGTGGGACAATTTTGGTTTTTACTCGTATAAGTATTACCAGAAATATGTTCTAACGATAGAAAAAATACCTCTGATTGGGTTTTGCTACTAATAAAGAATAGTGTAGCGTTCGCATCTGGAGTAAAAAACCCATTAGAATATTCTAGTGAAACATTAATATTCATAGAATCTCCAGGGTTATAATTGGATATATTTTCTATCTCAACTAAGGTTATATCATCAGATACAACTATAGGAACTGTAATTTCAATCAAAAAATTTGAAACATTGAAGCTCAAAGATAGATCGTAATCTCCTAGGAGCGAATCATTTAAAAAGGGAATATTGAACTTTACATCGGTTGTAGAGATATTTATTGGTTCTAAGTCCAATAAATTTGTTAATATATCATTTGGAGAAATAATGCTTACCGTGAGGACCCCTTCACTAATATTAGTTGACTCATAGGTGAGTGTTGACCTGTTTTGGTAATATACAGTTGCGTTGACGATATCTCCAGGTTTTATCAAAGAGGGTGTAAAATCGTACTTTGGAGCATAACCGACGATTACTGTAGTATTCAAAAGATATTCAGGAGACGGAATTATTGGTAAGTTTCTGATCGAAATTTTATTGGAGACAAAGTGAGAACCCAGAGTCCAGTTATATGTTGAATCACTGTCATTTGCAATTGTAACTTCATATTTTGCCATATTTTGTCCATAGAAAGCTGAATTATACTCATTGTAAGACGGATGTGTAATATCCCAGTTATCTATTGATGTAATTAAATTCATTGAACCATGGGATTTATAATCGTAAGAGATCATCATTATCTCTAGAGATGTCATCTCTCCCTGAACTAGATAACTTGAAACGTTAATATCAGGATTTTCCTGAAAAAATGACGTTTCTAAAGACAAATCAATAGATTCAAAGACAGATTCTGAGAGTAAGTATGCTAAAGAAGCATAATACGAATCGTGTATGTTTATTCTATGATTCAAATCACTATCAGAATAAGTGAGGTTATTTGGGCCAAAACCACCTAAATGAATCCGCTCGGACGTTACGTATGTTCTATTTTCATGTCGCAAAAATTGGGATGAGTTAACAAAGGTAATTGCCGCTGAATCATTAATGCTGTCTGTTGTATTAAATAAACTATGGATAGCATAAGCTAATCCAGTTTCTTTCGTTGTTGCATATTCTCCAAATCCAAATCCTCCTTTGGTTAATCCACTACTTTTAACTAAAGAATTTAGCCAGTTTGTTAAAGAGATTTGATAATTAGCTAGTCCTTTTGGTATTGAAATACTATATAAATTACTAAATTGTTCTAGAATAGCAATTGATTTTATTGCGTACCACGTGTTCTCGATTGGGGATCGAAATTCATTGTTATCATGAAAGTATGTATTGTAAACATATGAATTATTGATAAAATTGAATATATCACCCAAATTATTCCCTATAAATTCCTCTATAGATTGATTGATTTCAGGTGGAACGGGATTATCATCGTCGATGACCTCTAAAATAAGATTATAAATCGTTTCAAGGATAGATAAAGCTTGAAAAGTAGTTTTTAAATCACTTGTTGACCCAATTTCGTGAAAACCACCATCTACTATATTGAAAGTATGATTTACAATATAATTAAGTAAATTTGGAACTAATGGTTTTAATTTCGTATTAAGTTCATCCATAAGCCAAAAAGAGTTAACAACACCAAAAGTACCCTCTACGGACGGATTTTTTGCTTCTTTGGTTAATAAAAATCCACCAGATTCAGATGGATCCTCAAAATCAATATAAAAGTAATCTGCAATTGCATCCTCAATAATTTGCCATTTTTCACCAAATTGATAGTAATCCAAGCCAAAAATTCGGAGAGCAGCTAAAGCTTCATAGGTAGCAATAGAGGTTGAATAACCCCCGAAATCCTCATGGAATATTGCCTTATCATTATCATAAAGAGATCCGATATACTCTGCAAATCTTTCAGGATTGAACGAATAGTTACCAATATAATTTTTTTCATCTTCAACTTTGAGTTTTACATCATCGGTTTGGGAACTAGCTGCAAGATCGTCTGAATATAATGAATTTTCGTATGATGGAGTGTTTAAACCTGTTAACATTGTTAATGGAAATATAACTAAAAGAATTATCAACATGCCTTCAAAATTTCTCTTAGATATTTTCATTTGGTTACTATTAATTAGCATATCTCTTTCACGTCATTAAATGCTTGGTACCAACTTGGTTGCCGAAACTTAGACAGAGACAGATGTTTTTCTTTGAAAATATTATCCTTTCGGATTTACAGTTAAACAAAATCCTTCTTCCTAGATACTAATTTTCAGCGAAAATTCTAAATAAAATTTAATTCCTCCTTTGAATTACAGACTGAGAGCAAACAGGTTGCATTAAACCATGGGTAGAAATTTAGAGGATCAAATGCGATTATCGATGAGAGGAATACTATCTAAACAGATGACAGGAGGAGGAGATAAAAATCAAGTTATTGCATCCTTTGTTAGTGATGATAATGGCTTTCCCTTAGCAGGAATGAAAAGATCAGAAAATTCCATTGTCGAAATGAGTAACACAGATTTTGAACAAGTGTGCGCTATTATCCCTAACATATGGGAAACAATTGTAAATTCTACAGATGATATGGAGATGCTATCGTTCAAAGGTGGAAATGTTAATCACCTTACTATAGGTTTTGCGGGGAAAAAAAAAGATGAAAAAAGCTTTGAATTACTTATCACTCGATTGGATGAGTTATATATTACCTCTCTTTATTTATCAAAAAAATAGGTGCTTATATGTCCGAAGCTGAGATTCAAAAAAACATTTCACTCATAAATGATAGTTGCCAGAAACATATCAAAACTGCGTATGAGAAAAGTAAAAAAATATGTATAGCGATACAGAAACATAAGAATAAGATAATTGGAGATGCTGAAAAACTTATAGAGGAAACAGATCCTCAATTAACAGAGGAAGGAGTAAAAAAAATCACGAAAAAAGGTAAGATCTATTTCAGATCTTTAAAAGCTTTCAATCCGTTTCTTCACGAGATTCACAATCAGACAACAAAGCTGAGTGTGCCTAGTAAAAAGAAGCAATTAACATCTTCAGAGCTGAATAATTTCGTAAGATCCGTCTCTCGTATGATTAATGACATTAACAAGGAAAAAGTAAAAGTAGATTCTATCATGGGGCTTGATTTCATGCTTAAAAAACGAGGTATGTATGGAGCACTAGGGAGTATCAATTCCGAACTTGTAAAATTACGTGAGCTGCAAGAAGAAGAATATTCTATAATCAAAGCACTGGAAGACTTAGATTCACTGGGAAGAGATGTGAATAATATTCAAGAGAGTATTGAGCGAATACTTGAAGAGATTTCAGAACTAGAAAAACAGCTTGAAAGTTCTTTGAATGTGAAAACTGAAAAAGAAGATGTTAAAGATAGCTTACTTAAGAATCCGAAAATTTCTAATTCTCGAATGCGAGGTATTCGTCTTACAGAGCTGGAAATCGAGATTGGAAAGCAGTTAAACTCATTTAAGAAAATTTTCAAAAAATTAGCTCGTGAAACTCAAAGAGGGAGCGTATCAAGTGATTTTGGAATAGTCAGCTCTGCTATTGCTTATGAGAAGAATCCAGTTCAGAAATTCTTGGAGGAAACCGATAGTAATCCTGAAATTCTTACTCTTCTCCAAGAATTGATCAATCTAGAAGATTCAAGCCTAAATCTTAAACAAAAGGATATAAACAATCTTAGGCGTGTTATGAAGAATATTCAGGCTGGAAAAAATAATGAGGTTAAGAATGAATGGCATGAGCTCAGTAAGAAGAAGAAAGAAGATGAATCCTCGCCTGAATTCAATAAAATCAACAACGAGCTAACGAAGTGTGAAGAAGAGATAGAGGAAATTGATAAAAAAATCAATCAACTTGAAGAAGGAATCACTATCCGTAAGAAAGAACATTCAAATTTAATTGAATCCCTAGGGGAAAGAAAATCTCGTGCTAACGATATCACAACCAAAGCTATAAATTTCCAAAATTAATTTCCAAATTAAGAAAAAATTATAACCCAATATGTTTCGATTGGATTCCCCGATTGAATAGCTTCAGTGATAACAAACTTCCAAATCCCATCTCATTCTTTAAATTAAGGGTGTGGAAAGGATATCCTAAAACTAACGCATCTAATTTACTTGGAGCTATGTTCTTTGAAGTTCTTCCTTCTAGAATTTCAAGTGAATCATCTAAAACAGACAAGATTTTTGTTGGGGCACCGATATCAAAATCTTCTTTATCATAGAGAATAAATGGCTCTCCTAATTCACTTAATCGTGAAAAGAACGATTTTTCAGATTTCCAGTTTCTCTGCTTAATCATTTGAACAATCGGTGGTATATCGATAACAATCTCTTTTCCATTGAATTGATGTTCATTGTTGTCCAAATCTTCCAAAATAAATATCGATGTTTGGAAGGACTCCTTAACAGATACATCTTTTAATTTCCATGATTGTATAGCACCATTTTTGTAAAGAAGCCAGTTATTTAAGTTTTTAAACTCTAATAGGCTTATTCCTATTGATCGTGAAGAAATCTTTTCATTATTGTAGGTAAATATAAATTTCTTAAATTTACCGTCTTTAATCTCTACATTTTCTAAGGTAACTATCTTTCCAGCTTTCGTAAAGTATTTTTGCTTTGGTTCAGCAGGAATAAAATCATAATCACCCTTATTAAGCTTTTTAATGGCACCCTCCGCGTCTTCGAACTCAAATTCAATCGGTGAGACAATGTTCGAAGTGATAGAAAAATTGACTATCTTTCCCCATTGAGCAGTATCAGCTAGTAATTTTGGTTTTGCAAGCACATGTTGTCCAACTAGTTGTTTGGCCCCCTCATTTTCATAAGTAATCTCGATATAATCCTCAATCGTACCAAAATCGCGATTATATTTCGATGAAAGCAATTTAGCCAATTCTATGTGATTTTTTTGAAGATTCTTAATTGTACGTTTACGTAATCCTGGAATTAACAAAGTCCAAATCATTAAACCTGCTTTTATGGCACCTATTGATTTATCTATTTGCATAGCAATTCTGATTGAAGTTAAAGGGTGCGAAGCGATTAGGTTCATCACACATGTCATCCTGGTAGGAGCAAGGTTATGGTAGAGATAATAAGCTTGGTCTCCCATAAAGCGAATTTCTTCATCTTTTGATCTGGTTTTCCCAGTCATTAATTGGGTGTTAAAACCAATCTCTCCAGCAATGCCATAGTAAAAACCTTCAAGTCTAAATAGGGATTCCGCTAACTCAAGACCATAACCTTTTTCTCGAGTAATTTTATCAGCCTGACCTTCCAGTATTTTAACAAAAGTTAATAAGATGGGGAAAAGGATGATATTAAGAAGCCAAAGAGATACAAAATCCCAATCTTGCTTTCCAAAAAACACATAATCCCAATAGCTTGGAGGAGCTTCAATGAATAACTTAATAATAAGTTCTAAGGCAGTTACACCCAGAAGAATTAACGTATGCTTTTTTTGAACATGAGCTAGCTCATGAGCTGTTATGCCTCTAATTTCCTCATCAGTAAATTGATCTAAATCAGAAGCAATGTATGCAATTCGTTGATCGAACCAAGGACCAAATGCAAAAGCATTCAGGATGGGAGCCTTTACTATACCAATTCTTCTTATTGGTGTTGGGATTTTTTCTTGAACCTCCTTAATTATTGTCCCAACTCTTGGATCATCAAGTGGTTTTATTGCATAAAGAAATGTAAGTAAAGGACCTGAAAATAAGTATATAAGAATATTTACACCAAATATTGCTGGATATTTGATAATCTGAGGGAGCTGAAGTTGGGATAGAAGAAAAATTGCTACCATATAAAGAACTAAATACGTCATCTGGGGGCTAATAAATCGTGTTACAACAATGAATTTCCTTCCGAATACAAGGAGCGCTGTGAAAACCATTACATATATTATTAAATTGTACCCGATACCAACAAAGACTTGTTGAATGTCAATATTGCTGCTAAAACCAGTGTTAACTAGAAAATTAAGGATACTATCCCCTAATGATGGTATTGCGGTAGATGTGATGAATCCAGTTACAACCATTAGAAAGAAAAAGCCATAGCTTATTGTAAAAGTACCCATCATTCGAACCCAGATAGGATTCTCTCGCACTTCAAAAGTCCCAATAATCATAATTCCAAGTATTCCTGCCAACCCCGATAGTAATACATCATTTGTCAATGTGAAGAGAGCGGTTGCCATGACACCTATACCAGAAAGCTCTAACAAGTCAGGGTAAGCCCTATATTTCAAATATTTACGTAATTCAAGCAGAAAAACCACACTTAAGATGATTGAGATGATGCCTGCAATTATTCGCTCTGTAGATAATGAAAAGATTAACGTAAGAATATCATTCTGTGCCAACATTCAAAAATTCACCAAATTAAGACGATTTCATCAGGAGAAGGAGGTAATTACGCCAAGAATTTTGCGATTTAAATGGCCTATTGAATCTGTATCAAAATATTTATTTCTCAGTTGAATAACGTAATAATAACATAATAGAACAACTAGTTTAAGTGACTAGAAAAATGTGAAAAGGTTTGAAGTAAACGTGAAAGGAAAACAAAAACCTGCCTGGATTAGATCGAAATTACCAACAGAAAAGAAATTTAAAGAAGTAAGAAATTTACTTCGAAGGGAAGGGCTTCATACAGTATGTGAAGAGGCATTTTGCCCCAATAGAACAGAGTGTTGGGAGTCTGGAACAGCTACATTCTTGTTGATGGGGGAATACTGTACACGAAAATGTGCTTTTTGCGACGTCAAAACTAGGAATCCCCACAAAGCCCTTGATCTCGAAGAACCTACAAAGATCGCAATCACTGTTGAGAAATTAGGCTTGAAATATGTTGTATTAACTTCAGTGACTAGAGATGATTTAGCTGATGGTGGAGCAAGTCATTTGTCAGCTTGTATCAAGGAGATTAAATCAAAAACCCCTAAAACCCTTATTGAAATACTTATTCCTGACTTTAGAGGTAATCACAAAGCTCTAAAGACAATAGCTGATTCAAAACCGCAAGTAATCGGCCATAACATTGAAACAACACAAAAACTGACTTCTAGTCTAAGGGATTCAAGAGCGAGCTACAATCAATCCTTACAGGTTCTTAAATCGATCAAAAAATTAAATCCCAGAATTTATACTAAATCTTCACTAATTCTAGGTTTTGGTGAAAGTGATGAAGGAATTTTGAAAGCCCTTAGTGATTTAAAGGAAGCTAATGTCGATATTGTTACCCTAGGACAGTATCTCCAACCCTCAAGAAAAAATATTCCCGTTCATGAGTATATCACACCAGAAAAGTTTGAATTTTGGAGCGAAAAAGCACGCGAAATAGGATTCTTAGCAGTAGTCTCTGGGCCTCTTGTTCGCAGTTCATATAAAGCTGGATTAATTTATTCTCAAATTCACAAAAACTATTAATACTAATTTATTTTTATAGAGGAGAAAAGGACTAAGAATTCAATATTGTTAAGAAATTAAAGCGATTATTCCCTGAATTCATCCTAGATGACATTGATTTTCTAAACCTAGTGAGTTTTTCCGTTATACGGATATTCTCACTAGTACCTCTAAATCCTTCCTAACTAACTTCTTAGTTGTTTAAAAGGGAGGTGAGAAGGAAATCTGAAAAATAAGAACATAAGTAACGTGTCAATAGTAAACATCCACACTCCTCCTCATTTAGAAGTTTTAAAAACAGCGGAAACTTTCTCTAGATAATGATTAATAGCTGTAATTGCGTGTTCGGTTGATTAGATATGGTACGAGAAGACAATGTTATGCATCGAAAGTGTCCAGAATGCGGGGCGGTAGATAACATAGTTTCTGATCCAAGATCAGGACAATGGATTTGCGCTTGTTGTGGGGTTGTGGTTGATTCACTAATGTTTGATCAGGGGCCAGAATGGAGAGCGTACGATTATCAAGAAGAACAAAATCGCTCAAGGAGTGGAGCACCATTATCTTTACTACAACCTGACTTTGGAATAAAGACACAAATAAGCAAATCTAGGAAAGATGGCAAGGGAAGGAAATTATCGTCTTCTAAACGTTTAGCATATAATCGTTTATCTAATATCGATAATCACGCGCATGAAAGCGAAATTCGAAATCTTAGAATTGCTTTACGGGAATTAAAACGTCTAAGAAGCCAAATGGAGCTTCCAGAGAGAACGGCTCAAATGGCAAGCTCTTATTATCGTCAGTGTTTAAAGAAAAAGCTAATTCGAGGTCGTTCAATTGATGGAATGATTGCAGCAAGTCTTTATCTTGCCTGTAGAAAGACTAAGATACCTTTAACATTGAAAGATGTCTCTGTTAACGCAAATGTTTCTGCAAAAGAACTCGGCCGTTGTGTAAGAACAATAATTCAACATCTACAAACTAAACCTGATTCTGGTAGGCATGAAGCATTAATTCACAGATTAGGTGAGGAACTTTCACTCTCAATGCCCACAAGGATGATCGCGGTCAAAATTGCAATTAAAACACGTGAATTTGGAATCACAGTGGGTAAAAATCCGATGTCAATTGCAGCCGCTTGTCTATATATCGCAGGAGTTAAAACAGGTGAAAGGCGTACTCAACAGCAAATAGCTCGTGCAGCAAAAACTACACCCGTTACAATTAGAAATCGTTTTAAAGAAATAGTACGTATTCTAGGAATGGACGATATTGAGGTTAAAAGAGGAGCCGCAGCTGTTCCCGTTTTCATAGAAGATCCAAGAACTTTAATAAGTTCTGTCCAAAATATGCCCTAAAAATATCCCTCTCTTCTTTTTTTATCGATTGTTATGAATTTAACCCTCCACTTGCGTTTACTATTACTGAAAATCGTTTTGTACTCTTATATCAGAATCTAGAACAATGAATCCCATAATTATTCCCAAAGTATGTATTCCAAAAAGTAAAAGAGTACTTGTCACGCTTTGATATGTAACAAGCAAAATTGCAACCAATAATTGGTAAATGATAATTGTTAGTGTATTTGTGAAAACAGGAAAAGATACTTTTCTTGAAGATAACTGTTTTCCAAGGAAACTCTTCAAATTTGTTATCATATCTTTTTTCCTGTATACTATAATACTAGGGAGGATAGTGATAGAAATTAAACCCAATAATATCAGTGAGTTACTTAGCAAAACTGGATCTGGTATCAAATTTTCTATTTGGATAAGAAATGTAAAGGAATTCCAGAGAGAATGGAACAGTATTGAATAAAATAATCCATAATTGTAATATATAACTCCTAAAACTAATCCAAGAATGAAAACAACGTAAAGATGTTCAAGGGTAAAACGAAAAGAGCCATTAAGTAAATCAGCCGGGAGATGATTTAAGCTGAATATAATCCCACTCAGAATGATAATGAAAAGCTTGGAACTAATGTTAGATTCCAAGAAGCAACATATATGTTTTCGAAAAACTATTTCCTCAAATATGGGACCAATGATAATAACTAAGAAGCTAAAGATTATTGCATTACTAGGGTTTCCTAGGTAGTCATCGTAAGGAGAAGAAAAAGAAGGTGGGAAGGATAATTGGTCAAAGAAAAAGTCAATGAAGGTCAAAGTTAATTCTAGAAATGATATACATAAGATAAAAAGACCAAGAATCGTAAAAATATTAGGTAGATGATTACTACCTATCTTACTATTATTTGATTTATAAGGAGAATATTTGGTTAGTATAACAATATAAAACAGATTACTAATAATTATAATCATTAAACTGATTGTATTGGAAATTACTGATCTCTCTTGCCTTGATTCTGGAAAAAATGAATAAAAAAAGAATCCCAAGACCATCTGAACAATGAAGTAAGAGGAAAGAATGAAAACTATAGAAAGAGTCGGTTGGAAATACATTAAATATGAGACATACTTGGATGATGGATAATGAGTTATTGGAGTGGAACAATGTGGACAGCTTTGTGATTGGCGTAAGTACAAATTATTACACGTATTACAAGTCCTAACATCCTCCATCTTCTCCCCACATAGAATACAATAATTACTTATAGGAAAACTATGACCACAATTAGGACAGATTACCATTGTCAATTAGTGCTCATCCGTTATGATAGAAGGTGACTTTCGTTATAAGGCTTGGAGTAATCAAACTGAGTTATCTCATTTTTAGGTGGTTATAAGATAGAATTTGATTCTTTTCACAATTACTCCTGAAATATATTAAACTTATCTCCTCTAAGCTCTCATGAATAAAAGATAATCTAAGGCTTAGTTCGTAGTAATTATGCTTGATCATATCTTCTTTTCTCTGCAGGTGCTTCGTGAGCATCTTCAACATTGTTTTTCCTCTTTCACTAAAACCGAGGAGGCATTTTTTTGACTTTCTCAGATGGTCGTGTGCTTAATTCTCACAATTCCGATTTTTACGAATGCCAATTTCAATTAAATGATTAGATTCTAGGCCATTATTCTTTAAACGAAATGATCCCAATTGTTACTCAAAATATGGATATTCTAAAGCAATTAGATTCTTGGAAAAATCAGGGGCTTCTTTTTCCTAAACCCCCCCGTAGTTTACGTCATACCTTTGTATTTTGGGTTGACAAATCTATCGTTGATTCGATTCTAGCTATTAAGAATATTCGTGGGGGAATTCCTGTCTCAACAGTTAAGAACAGTCCTTCAGATTCTTCTTCATATAAAGGTAAGAAAGCTTCTCCAAGGCCTCGAAGAGTTTTACTCGACATTGGTTGTGATTCTCTTTCTCTTATTAAGCACTTAGAACACTTAGGATTAGAAGTAGTAAGATTATGGGACTATGTAGCTGATTTACTACATTATGAAATAATTGAACTGTGTACCGCTCAATACATTGACATTTTAGTTTCAACAAATGAACGACTATTTCTACCTGCTGAGGAATGGTTTACTTATCTAATGCTTCATAGAACCCGCGTATTTTTCCCACCAGAGATACTAAGAGAATCGCCTAGGGTTTTAGCTCAAACCATCCATGATAGAACCTTTACTATACAAATCGGAAAAAAGTTTACTCCCATCAAGAACAACATGAGATTTTTAGGACCTTAAAACCAAGATCCTCCAATAAAGCTTGTCCGAGATGAAGTTTAACTTATGATAATTACTCGTACTGAACAAATCTGGATTAAACCAAATAGAATCCTTTCACGGTTATGTCATCTATCAAAAAACCTTTACAATGAAAGCAATTATCAAATTCGTCAGGAGTTCTTTAGCACCAATAAATGGATTCGATATAATTCCCTGTACCACGAAATGAAAACCTCCAACAATTATCAACAACTTCCCGCCAAGACTGCCCAACAAGTATTGAAAATCCTTGATAGAAATTGGAAAAGTTATTTTAATGCTATCAAAGAGTGGGAAAAGGATAAATCAAAATTTAAGGCTGAACCAGGAATACTTAAATACAAACCAAAGAATGGAGAGTTTTTACTGGTTTTTACCAACCAGCAGGTGAAAATAAAAGATGGTTTCTTGTCCTTTCCCAAGAAAGTAGGTTTGAAACTAAAAACAAGACTACCTGACATAACAGACATCAGAGAAGCGCGAATTATCCCGAAAGGGGTAGGTTATATGGTAGAAATCGTCTACCAGAAAACTATTAGTCCTAAACTTTTGAACAAAGATAAAATCATTGCTATTGATTTAGGGGTACGCAATCTCATAACTACTGTTAATAATAATGGTTTAAAACCGTTTGTTATTAAAGGTGGGGTTGTTAAATCCATTAATCAGTATTATAACAAAGAAAAAGCCAGAGTTCAATCTGTTTATGACCGTCAGGGAATAAAAACAGGTAAAAAAATGCAGCAATTGATCCATAAGCGCAATCAAAAAATCAAGGATTATTTCCATAAGACTAGTCGAAATATTATTGACTACTGTGTCTTTAATGACATTAGTACGATTATAATCGGGTACAATCCTAACTGGAAGCAAAGCTGTCACCTTAGCAAAAGAAATAACCAGAATTTTGTCACCATTCCCTTCCATAAACTGATAAAACAATTGGAATACAAAGCTGAAGAAAAGGGAATATTATTCCTTAAACAAGAAGAAAGCCATTCTAGTAAGTGCTCTTTCTTGGATAATGAACCTGTAAGACACCATGATAAGTACCAAGGAAAAAGAATAAGTAGAGGACTATTTAGATCTAAAAAAGGCATTATTATTAATGCTGGTGTTAATGGTGGTTACAATATCCTTAAAAAAGCATTCCTGAACGCTTTTACCGCTGACAGGATAGAGGATGTAGGGTTACATCCGACACGATGGAGACTAG
>JAEOSP010000351.1 GCA_016840305.1 Candidatus Hodarchaeota archaeon | reverse complement strand
TTGGGACCTTACTGAGATAATTTTATCAAGAAAATATACACAAGTAGTGGAAAACCTAAACCTTTAGAAATCCTTCTAGATTCATGGGAATTGACAAATCATGGAAATTGTGCCTGAAATAAGCAAACTCAAACCTTCAGCAACGTTAGCAATGAATGAATTAGTTGTTAATAAACGGAAGCAAGGACAAGAAATCTATCATATGGGATTTGGAGAATCACCATTTCCTGTACTGGATAGAATTAAGAGAGCACTCTGCATTCATGCTGATAAGAAGTATTATTCTCCTACTCAAGGAATCTTTGATTTAAGGAAACAAATTTGTTATTTTTATAAAAAAGTTTTCAATTTTAAATTCGCACCAGAAGAGGTGATTGTTGCTCTAGGTAGTAAATCACTCATTTACCACATAATGGCAGTCCTAGATGGACCTCTATTATTGCCAACACCATCATGGGTAAGTTACCAACATCAAGCCTATTTAGTCCATAAAAAGGTGGTATATATTGAATCCTCTCCTGAATCCTCCTATCTTCTAACTCCATCTTTATTAGAAGCTTCACTAGAAAAAATTGACTTAGATACATCTAGACAGAAGCTATTGTTATTGAATTATCCTAATAATCCGACTGGACAATCATACACGAAAGAACAACTTAAGGAATTAGTCCCAATCTTAAGAAAGAATAATATAATTGTTATTTCAGACGAAATTTATTCCTTGGTTAGTTATAATTGTCAAGAACACCATTCTCTCGTAGAATATTACCCAGAAGGCACAATAATTACTGGAGGAATTTCAAAGGATCGATCACTAGGTGGATACCGTTTAGGTGTTCTTTTACTTCCAAAAGGTAATGATGATGTTAAAAAATCAATTCTATCAATTAACAGTGAAATTTGGTCTTCAGCATCCTCTCCCATTCAACATGCAGCAATCGATGCATATTCTCCAGATGAAGAAATATTAGGACATATTCAAATCTGCACACGAATCCATGAAATGATGACGAACTACGTGTATAATCGCTTGATAGAGGCGGCAATTTCATGTGTTTCTCCAAAAGGAGGATTTTACCTTTTTCCAGATTGGAATGACAAAAAAGAAATTCTCAAAAGAATGGATATAACTACATCAAAACAATTAGCTGAATTTTTGCTTGAAAAATACAATTTAGCCTCATTACCTGGATCAGAGTTCGGGATGCCAAAAAATAATCTCTGTCTTCGATTATCCACAGTTGATTATGATGGCAGTCTCGTGCTAAATGAATACAGGGAGAGAGCTTCTAAAATAGATAAGAATCCTTTAAAATTTGTGAATGAATTTGCTCCAAATTTAGTGGTTTCATGTGATATTCTTAAAGAATTTACCTCTTCTTTAAATGAATAATGAGCCTGTTAAGTTCATTAACGGCTGTATCAACGTAGTAAATCCCTGAAAAAGTTTAAACTAGGTCACTTTGGTCATTTCCTCTTCTAATATTCCTATTTTGCCAGTTAGCAATGAAAATACCTGAATAAAACGTTAGCATATGAATAAAGAGTAACAATATGCTAAATCCTATGAGGAAAATACCCGCCATAAAAACCAATCCTACCCAAGCATCACTTTGGCTCGTGGTATAAGGTGCTAGCACTGTTTCAAGTCCTAGAACAAATAAACCAGATGTGACAATAAAATAACTCAATGCACCAACCATTACTATTCCTACAATCGGCCAAAGTAGAATTTCTTTTGTTGATGGATTGAAAATTTCAATTATTATTACGGTTATTCCGACCGCTATAAGATATATAATATAACTTAATACCCAATGTAACCCATTTGGCTGCTTTAGACCAGTTTTTACCCACTTCCAACCAATATACGAGTCCAAAAGGATAATTACTACACTAGATCCACAACCAATTAACCAGATTAAGAAAGTGGACTCTGCTGTGTAATTAGAAAAATTCTGCAAATTTGGTTCGACTAAAACAAGAAAAACCACAACTATTGCATTAAATACAAGTTGAACTAGTAGATAAAGGGTGGTGAATGCAGTAATATGCCGATTCAATTCTTTAAAAGGAATAAACATCCTTTTAATTAAATCGAAAATAGATCTATAATCTACCACGATATATGCGATTACCAAAGGTATGAAAATAGCTATTCCTAAAGGGAGAATAGGGCTTTGATATAACTCATCAGCAGATATTTCAGTTTTTGAAAATAAAGGAATGAAATCAGATATGTATGGAATGGCTAGGATAAATAAGACGATAAGATACCCTAAATAGACAATAATTGCATAAGGGAAATATTTACTCTCTCTGATTCTTGCAATTCCAGATGACACTTGCCTTATCCTCCTTAACTCAGTCTTATATTCATTTTTCAGAAATATAAACGTTGTGTCTGTTAAAAAGTGATTTGAAATGGGACAGAAATCCAAGACTTTTGTCCCACAAAGTTGTGACTGAAACTGATTGGTTCAATAAGAATTATTATAACTGAATATTTAGTTTTTTTAAGGAAGATATTAGTAGTAAATAGTATCTACTGGATTGCCATGAAAAGTAGCTATATATTTGGATAAATCTTCCTTGTTTATCGGACAGTTTATTCTTTAAATTTATTTTTGTCTGAGGAATTGAAGTGATTAAGAGGATAACAAGTAAAGAATTAGATTTATTGGATTCAACAATAACTGGGTACTTACAATATTTAAATGAGAAATTTAATCGTCCAAAATATCCATTAAAGGATAGATTAGATGAAGGGTTGAAAAAGAAATCAATAGAAATTTATGCAAAATTTCTAAACAATGAAGTCATTGGTTTTGTAGTAATTAATCTTAATGCCGCTGGAATGAATATAATTCTTAATGAATATTTGATAGAAGAAATGAAACTCACTATGGTTGAACTAGACCTTTTCGATGAAGCTTTTTCCAA
Organism: Candidatus Hodarchaeota archaeon; assembly: GCA_016840305.1. The sequence goes on along the minus strand of JAEOSP010000351.1, from coordinate 19,229 downwards.
ATTGAAGAAAGTATCTCAATCAGTGAAATACATGGGTTCAGTTTCTGAACTCCTAGCCCTGCATATGGATAAAAACAATTTTCTATCCTTCAAGCGAGCACGAATGAGGATTAATCAAGGATCTTTAGAATCCTTAGCTGAACCTACTCTTCCTCCTGGTTATAAATTTAGAGAATACAAGATTGAAGACAAAGAAAGTTTAGCTGAAGTAATGTCATTATCTCATTTCAATAAAAATCATCCAGATGGATTGATATGGGAGAATTGGAATGGTATAAAAGGATGTATGGATCTCCTAAATGGAATTGAAAGTAATCAATATGGGAAATTCAATCCCCATCTCAGTAAAGTCATTGAGAAAGATGGGAAGCCAATAGCAGTTTGCTTCTTAACATTATTAGCAAATGAGGTTGGTTATATACCAGAAATTGTAGTATCCAATACTGAGAAAAATAAAGGGTTGGGGAAACAGATAATGGCTTTTAGTTTGAAGGAATTCATTAAAAATGAACCATCCTCTCCCAAAATTGAGTTAGATGTCACCCTTGATAACAGCAATGCTTCGAAACTCTATGCATCTCTTGGATTCACTGAAACAAATCAATATATTGTTTATGTTTGGAATAAAAGAAATAATGAATAGTATTAAGCGATTGAAGTTGAATCTATTAACAAGAATACTCTAATTTCCTTTTTTTTTCTCTTGTTTGCCAAGAAGTTTCTCCACCAAAAAGTCCCCGACACTCTTCATTTTTTCATCGATTTCAGCTTCTTTAGTTTCAGCATGTTCCTTTTGCGGTTTGGGAACACTGAAGATAGATAATGTCCCTACTATCTCTTTTTCTTGATTCAAGACGGGGAGTATTGAATCACCAGTAACAGAAAATACTGCCCATACTTCTTTCAGAGTTTGATCCATCTTGAAAGAATAATTTATTGGAAAAGCGACTTCAAAGACCTGGATATTCTCCAATTTACTTACTTTTTCAACTCTATTGAAAGGGATTATTCCAGTAGGTTCACTTTTCTCTGTTACAATCCATGTCTTCTTTTGAGAGGTACCATTCTCAGCTAAGCTGGTGGTATATTGGTTCCATTCAACTAATCCAAAATTTTCTTGTACATATTCATTGATTGAAGTGTCTGCATTTATTATTTCCGAATATTCTGTCAATATTTCATCAAAGTTGATAGAGTATTCTATAGGTAACTTTAATAGCTCAATCGAGTTTTCTGTTACTAATATCGAGGAAAAAGATTTTCCAATGGAGCCATTAGCATAAAATCCTGATCCTATATCCTCATGGACACGGTGATTGTGGCCAACAATAATTTTCTGATTTTTTATCTGATTTTTCTCTCTATAAGTGGAAACATATTCATTTAATGGGGGAGTAAAATTGCTCCAAAAATCTAGATCACCATGTTCAATCCAGATTTGATCATTCTTGTAGATTTTACCTAAAAAATGAATATCTAACTCATTGATCATTTTACTACTGAACCTATTATAAAAGGATTCAGGATCATGATTACCAGATAAAATATGTATCCTTTGATCTCCTAGAGAATTTTGAATTCGTGATAGTTCGTTGAGAAGAGAGATACCTTCTTTATCGGATTTTTCTAGTTCATTAACACGATCAACGTTTAGAACATCACCAGCAATAATGATAGATCGAACATGATGCTCTTCGCAAACTCTCTTTACTTTAATGAGGGATTGCTCAGCTAATTTACTGTTTAAACCCCAATGAAGGTCGCTAAAAATAAGAAGAGGATAAGCAATGTTTATACTTTCCTCAACAACTTCTTTTGGACCTAAACCTTGAATTAGGTTATTATACGCTTCCTTTAAGATTATTTTAATTTCCTCATTTATGTGTTCTACAGCTTCAATGGGCATTTCTTTATTTAATTTGTATTTTGTTTCTGAAAAACACTTATATCCTTGAATTAATTTAATTCCCTGTTCTTCAGATAATATTTTCTTCTCAATCGCTATCTTAAACCTATCAATAGTAGAAGAATTAAAAGTAGTATTGGTAAGAATGGCTAAAATTGTACTAAGATCCTGCAAAGCAGTGATAACAGAATAGGTCTTAAAGACTGAATCGTACAGAAAAGGCTGACATACTCGTAGGTTTTCACCTAGAGAATTGTTGTCGTCTTTGAGCGATGGGGTAACTCGAAGAAGAATTGGAATTATATCATGGATTTCACTCTTGGTCATTTTGGTGATCCGTTCCCTTAGAAACTTCCCTTTTCCAATGGGCTTTTCATAAATGGGAACCATATTGACTATAGATTTGTAAATTGACCAACAATATTTACTAATGCCATCTTTTCTTTCTTCAGGAGATACTGGAGTCTTACGCAGTGTTTCAATGTTACTTAACATCTCGTCGAGTCCTTTTCTCTGACTCAGCTCAAGGAAATGTTCATCACCTGTAATGAACGCCTTTAAAAGATTTGGAATCGAATTTTCGTGAAAATTTAGGTTAACTAGGTTCTCTAATTTGCATAACTCAAGATTAGGAACATGTTGTAATACTTGATTGAGAGCTTCACCTACTTGTCGGAATTGTTGATTGTTACCTTCATGTATCAGAAGCATATCCAAATCAGAAGTATCAGAAAATTCACCCCTAGCATAACCTCCGCACACTCCTAAGATGAAATTACTTGGAATACCTACCATTCTTTTTTGTACTTTATCAACCTGTAGGAATTTATTAAAGACCTTATTTTTTTCTGTTAAAAGTACGGTACTTTCAAACAGAAGATTCAAACGCGAGTTAACCGTGGATGGAGTTCTTTCATTCCAAATAGATCCTAAATACGTTCTTATTTGGTTCATATCCCAATTGAGTTTGCTGGTATTTTTCAAAACCCGATAAGAAAGGAAATGATCCACCCTTGGGGGAAGAGTATGAGGTGTGTTTTGATAGGAAAATTCAGTAATTTTTTCTATTGAACTTAAGAAATCGGGTAATTCAGTAGTTTTATCATTCATGGGTCCTCTAATTAGTAAGAGTTCGTCGAATGTTGAGGTTTCTGGATTTCTCTTTAAGATGAGAATACTATCTTCAAGTTTTATTTCTTTACAGTTATCGAAGAGATCCCTGAATCCCGATTTGATTATTTTACCCTCAGCTAAGTTGTTGAAAAGGTCAATTGATGATTTAATGATGAGACGCTTTGTTTGTTGATTTTCAGTTATTTTCAATTCCTTACCTTTGAGAAGCTGTTTAATTCTAGCTTTTTCCTTTTCTAATGATTTATAATCCACCCAATCGTCATTTAAAAAGGAAATACCTTTTCTAAACAGTATTTCGTCAGAAATATGGAAGGTATTTCGTTTTTTTGTAAGTATTAAACTAATAACTGGAGTTTGTAATTGTTTAAGATCCTCAATCGAAGTAATTTCATGTAAAAAGCTCTGTTTGTTTAAATAAAGCTGTATTGTTTTAACTGCTACGTCAAAATTCATCTTTAGTCCACCATAATCAGTTTAATCCCAATTGATGTAATCCAATCAGGATTATCTAATTTAGCAGTGTCTTTTTCGAGTTCAAGGACAAGTTCTTTGAGAGTTTCAAAAGCCTCCATCCGTATGAATGTAGTCTCTCCTGGATCAGTGAAAATCTCGAATAACTGCATTTTGCCTTTATAGTCAACATTGTGCTGTTCAAGAGCTTCTAATGAAGCCTGTCTTAATCGTTCAGTATTCAATTTATCAATTGTGAATTTCAACAGAAAATTTGTCACTTTCGGATCTTGATACGTTTGTAAATTGCGTATTGCAATGATTCGAATGATATCATCATTTTTTTCATTGTGTGCGATATTTAGCAACAAGTCTTCCTCCGTACCCTGCCTTGCAACGAAGTCTATGATTGATCGCTTTACTGGATTAGGTAAATCAGTAAAATCTTCGTTTGTTGTATATACGTTAGGTAAAGTGCTTGTGACCCAAGAAAGCGAGTCTATAGCCCTCCCTCTTAGGAATTGATCATCTTCTTTATTTTCGGCCACAATATTAAGGAACGGAACTAGCTTATCCCCAACTCGGCTAATGAGAATTCTAAGTGCCAATTCACGTAGTTGGAATTCTTGATCGGAATCCTCAAAAATATCAAAAAACTTCTTCGCTACAGGATCAATAGATATAATAGGCCTAATAGGTGAAATACCTGCATCAGGAAAATCTTTGACTATTTCTCTACGTAAAAGTTGAATAGGTTCTTTTAATTTATACTCTGGAACCCCCTTACCGAAAGCTTGAAGGACTATCTTCGTATTATCTATTGATCGGGTTTCAAAAGAAATTTTAGGAAATTTAGATCTGAATTCCTCCAATAAACCTACATTTACTTGGAATATATCGACACCCTCAACCTCAAACTCAACACGAGATGAAAAGTGATTCTGCAGATAGTTAAGACAGACCCATTTAATGGATGCAAGTTCATAAGGGTTATCAAGAATATCTGTAATTAATCGATTGATTTTCTCGTCTTTAAGAACAATGGGCAACTTTCTGATTATATATGATCTTTTATTCTTGGAAATCTTACGGTTGAAAAGTAATTTCCATTCCTCATACTGTTCATAACTGTTTACATTCCCTAATAATAGTTCCTCGTTTTCTGTTGAGGTTTTAAGTCCTGAATGGTTCTTTACGAACTGGTAGAGTTTTACTATATCTTCAAGATCAACTTGTTTATCAAATCCTTTCTTATTAATTTCCTGTCTTGTTAACATCTCATCAGAGTTATCAATGATATTGAGAAAGGAGTATATGCTATCAATCACTGGATTATCAGAATATTTCTTCTTAATACTGAAATATCTGAATGTACATCTGTCACAACCTGCCGCAATAGTCTCTTTACGTTCAAATCTTACCCATTCTGCTACATTATGAGCAATAATTGAATCATACTCACACATGATTGGACCTAGATCTTCACGTCCGAATTCTTTGAAAATTTCTTGATATAAACAACGGTTAATGTCAAAAGCAAACTCTTTATCACTAGCTGAGATCTCATGAAGTTTGAAATATTCATTATCATATGTTCTTTTATTCCCAGTTCTCGTATTCTCAATGAATGTTGACCAAGGATCTTTGGAGGATGTCATAAATCGTCTCTGTGGTTCTAGTACAAGATCTTTCAGCATCATTTTATAAACTGCAAGTACATGTTCCGTTAATCGCTTTTTTTCTTTTTCAGTAGTAGGGAGAGACTCCTCTAAGGATATTACAAATATCGGATTGATTCCCTGAAAAATTTCAGTATCTTTTTTTGTCTCTTTTAATTGTTCAAAAAGTTCATTAAACCTTTTAGAGAATTGAGCTAGAATTTTTTCTGATTCTTCTAAATCAAAAGTCTTTTTTATCTGGTTTGAAGTTAATACAATAAAGAATTGGAATATCTGGTCTATATCAATTATTGTAGACATAAGAATCCTTCCTGTAAACTATAATAAAGTTGACTGTACCCTCATTAATAAACACATTTATATAATCAAAGGTATATTATTGTAACCATGAACACTCCATCAAAAAAACCTACTAGAAAAAAAACTTCTGGAAGGTCGCTAATGAAACGAGCTGAGAAGATTTTCAACATAATAGATGCTGAAGAATCTCCATTCCCGAAGTCAAGACTGAAGAAGGCTGGCATAAGTATTGATGCAGTAGATAATTGGTTGGATTTAATCGTTTTTATTCAAAGTCAACCCCGTATTCGTTTAACAAAGATCTCAAGAAATACTGTCATAGATAAGTTAGAAAAGAAATTCTCGCAAATGAGCTTGAAATACTTCCTTGATGATAGTCAACCATTGGAAAAGAGGTTACAAAGCCTAGGTGCATATGCCGATTCAATAATCGTTTCACAAAGGTTACTCAAATCAGATTAGCTTAGCAGATATAGTCTGAAAGCAACATCATTTTTTAAACTGATAAGTTAATGTTACCTTAGTGATTCTGGTGGAAAGTTACGCAATTTATACAAATAATGTGAACAAGATATACAATGTTGGTCATTCTAGCGAACTACATGCAGTAAAAAACCTTTCATTGGGGATTAAGCAAGGAGAAATTTACGGATTATTAGGAGAGAATGGAGCTGGTAAAACAACTACTGTACGTGTTCTCACCACTATGATGAAAGCTACATCAGGTTCAGCATATATTCTCGGTAAAGATGTCGTGAGTGAATCAAGTGCCGTTAGACAAATGGTTGGGTGCCTTCCTCAAGATGCTGGTCTTTACGAAGAATTTAACGCAGTTGAGAATCTCGATTTCACTGCACAGTTAAGAGGACTTGATGAAGAAGAAAGAAGAAGCCAAATTGAGGAACTACTGGCATTAATTAGATTAACGGATAGAAAAAATGATCGTGTAGATACCTATTCAGGGGGGATGAAGAGAAGATTAATGATTGCTAGAGCAATTTTAGGAAATCCAAAAGTACTCTTCTTGGACGAACCTACTGCAGGGATTGACGTATTAGTTGCCCGTCGTGTTAGAGAACTCATCAAATCATTTGCAAAAAAAAAGAATATGACCGTGATGATTTCAACTCACGATATGATTTCAGCAGAGCGTTTATGCGATAGAGTGGGAGTTTTACACTGTGGAGAATTAGTTGCTGAAGATACTCCGACTGGAATAGTTGAAGAGTACGCCAAAGAGAGCGGTGATCTGGAAGATGCCGTTGTAAAGCTGATAGGGTGGAAAGGTGATCAGGAGGATGTTTAGATGGTAAAAGATGCATGGATTATTGCTAAAAAAGAGATAAGATTATTATTCAAGTCGACTAGACGAATTTTATTGCTTGTGATGACACCAGCAATCATTTTATTAGTAGTTATAGCAACGCTCTTTTTTGCATTTGTATTCGCCCCACCTGGAGGGGGGGTATTAGATGTTATAGTAATACAGGATGACACTGGTGACAACGGGAATTTTTACGGTGACATTTTCTATAGTATGCTGAAAACTCAAAATAGCACTAAAGATCTTCATTATGTAAACAAGTCAGTTCATGAGCTAGATAATTTGCTTGACTCAGAAAATTTGACAGTCCTACTATATATACCTGCAAATTTCAGTGAAATGGTTACCAGATCTAATGTAACATTGTATCCTATTCCTGCATTGTTTTATATTTACTACAATGGCGATAAATCGGAAGCTATTGAAGCTGTGACGAGTATCACGTCAATTGCTAATCAATTAAACCTAATGCTGGTCTATAGTGAACACGGTCCAGTAAAAATAACTAGATTGACAGCAGTTTATGATGTAAGAATTGGAGAAGAGTTACCATCTGTGATAACGGGGTACCTAACGACGATACCATTATATGCAATATTTCTTCTTGTGATACCGTCACTAACACTAGTATTAATTTCCGTAACGATTGAAAGAGAGCAAAAAACTTTGGAAAGTTTGTTATTGCAGCCTATAGAAAGAAGGAACATTATTGCAGGCAAAATGCTCTACGGAATGATATTAGTCGCTTTCAATCTGTTTTCTCTTGCGTTAACAACTATTGTAATAATTGCTACAATATTACTAATGTTACCAAGTGAAATGAGAGATCAAGTAGATGATGTTCTAACGTTTGTGCTAGATGCTGCAGATGCTAGCCTCTGGTTGTTCTTTGGTTACGTTATAATAGGTTTGATATTGATTTCAATATTGCTAGTAGCAGCTGCTGTCTTGTTTAGCATGCTTGCAAAAGATGAACGAGAAGCGAACATGGTAGTATCATCTTTTATCCTATTCCCGATGCTTGGTGTTATGTTCCTCGGATTTATTCCACTAGATAAGCTACCTGAAATATTACAAATAATACTACTACTTCTACCATTATTAGGTTATATGTTTGGAATGTATATGGCGATTTTAACTGGTCAGATGACAATTGTTACATGGTTAACCTTGGTCTTTCAGCTAGTATGGATTGGAATCACCATATGGTTCGCGGGAAGAGTAATAGAAAATGAAGGAATTCTAGAAATATCTATGAAAAAGTTGCTTTTCAGTTGGAGAAGGCGGAATTAGTAATCAACAGTGTAGTAAGAAAGAAACAGTTAGTTTTCTAAGTCTTTTGCGGTAAGATAGCTGATAAGAAATACTATCATTAGACCTATTTGGACTAATATCCGAAATAGGAAATCTTGAAGAGTAACTAATTCATTCAATATTGTCATTATGTTAGTAATGAAAATTCCTATAATTACAGGAAATAACGTTATTAGAAGAACACCTCGTCTTTCAAGTGGTTTTTGTTCAGCCCAGATGAGAAGTACTGTCCAACCCCACATTAAAGCTGCTCCTATGCCCATTGCATATTGATAAGTAAGACCTCCATCTGCAATAAAAGAGATTTGCGTAAACGAATCGGTCAAAAGCGGAGTTGAAATTCCAAATAGGGCAATTACTGTCATATCTATCGCAAACAAACCGTCCATAATTATTCCTAACCAATAGACTAATCTAATTGCTTTTAATTTCTGGTTATCAGTCAAACTCACCATATCATCACCTAGAGTAGTTTTACTCTACAAGTAGAATTCGCTTCTATTTCTATTTTTTATTTTCTTTGGAATGTTTTGCATCAATTAAATTTATCTTGGCTTGATTAAAGGCTTGCTTCGTGCTATTATAATGATATCAAACATCAAAAAGTACAAAAGCTACAGAAAATGGCTTGTTTATCATCTTCTCAATCAGAAGACATTATTGATAGGTACTCTCTTAGGAATAAGCATTGTAACGCTTTCAAGAGTGATTATTCCTGTCATAATTGGCAATATCATTGATAGCATAATCACGAATCGAGAAATATCTAATTTACTGCTATTACTACTAATATTTCTCGTTATCTATCTCATTCGTAACTCGATGGATTATTTAACGATGATGGTTGGTCACTTTCTAGGATTTAGGATTGAAAAAACCATGAGACAGGAATTCTTTGACTCTTTGCAGTATAAACCCCTCAGATATCATGATAAAGCTCGTACGGGGGACTTACAGGCATTAGCCACAAATGATCTTCGCGTGATTAATACAATGATTTCTCATGGGGCTTTTTTCATTTACCCATTCTTTCAACTGTTAATGGCAGCAATATTGATAATTTTTACGATTGATCAACGCCTCTCATTCATAACTATCCCATTTCTCATTCTCTACTTTTATTTCATTTTTGACTACAGAAAAAAAATCACACCATATGCAGTTGCTAGAATGGAAAAACATTCAAATCTAGCAGTAGGATTACAAGATAATATAAGTGGAGCAGCTATTATTAGATCTTTCGTAGCAGAAGCTTCAGAAAGGAAAAAATTTAGCAAAGTAGTTAAAGAATACAAAGATAATACGATTGGTGAAACAATAGCACAATCAAAATTCTATTCTCTATTATTTCTGTACATAACTATAGGAATTAGTTTTCTTGTAAGCAGTGTATTTGTTTTTCAAGAAACTTTCACCATTGGTGAATTGACTGCAGTCAATTTGATGTTAATATCCCTAATACATCCGTCAAATATGATTTATTGGGCAACGAATGATATGATGAGTGGATTTGCAGCGTGCTCACGATTATTCAAAGCACTCATTATGGAGGAAAGTGAAGATTATTACAATCATGTTGAAAACTGGCCAGACAATTTTAAAGGAAAAATAGAATTCAAAAATGTTACTTTTGCTTATGAAAATGATAAGAAATTACCTGTTCTGAAAAATCTCTCATTTACTATCGAGCCAAATCAAAAAATCGCTCTCTGCGGACCAACGGGCTGTGGAAAGACCACATTGGTAAAGTTATTACTACTCCTTTATGAACCCCAGGAAGGTAAAATTCTACTGGATGACAAAGATATTCGAACTTATCCACTAGATACACTGCGTAGACACATAGGTTATATTGAGCAAGACCTTTATCTATTTTCAAGAGGAATTGATCAGAATATTGCCTTTGGGAAACCTGAAGCGACTCGTGATGAAATAATCGCAGCAGCTAAACTTGCTCAAGTCGATGAATTCGTTTCAGAATTTTCAGAAGGTTACAATACTGTTGTAGGTGAACGAGGAACACGCTTATCTGGTGGAGAAAAACAACGAATTGCTATTGCAAGAGCTTTCTTAACAGATCCAGAAATTTTGATCTTGGATGATTCAGTCTCAGCCGTAGATAGTGAAACAGAAGAAAAAATAAGCCAAGCAATGAATAATATTACGGAAAATCGAACTACATTGATTATAACTCATAGATTGCATACCATTAGATCCTCAGACAAAATCATTGTTTTGAAATCAGGAAGAATCGTAGCAGAAGGACATCATGACAATTTATTGAAGAGCTCAGAAGATTATCGTCGTATTTTTGGAAAACATCTTGCTTTACCAGAATTAGTAATGCATTGATAGCGAAGTGAACTACCATGGGACTTTATAGAGGCCTCTTGAAGGATAGGAGTAGAAGTGAATACTCTGATCAGGAATTGCTTAAACGTTATATTAAAAGTATTATTCCTTATAAGAAAAGCGTTATATTACTGTCAATGTTCATTTTGATATCTACTATTGCTGATATCTTAATTCCATTGATATTTGGAATAGTTGTAAGTGAATTTGAGGGATTAAATCCGATTTTTGAGAGTATTATAATTGCAGGAGCCCTTTATCTTATCCTATCTACATTGATTTGGATCATGTTCAGCTTACGACGACGAGAAGTTGGTAATTTTGTACCTTTTTTCCTAGAAGATATCAGGATGGAAATATTCGATAGGTTACAGATCCAAGATATGAGTTTTTATGATAAATACCTTTCAGGAAATTTAAATTCACGCGTTTTAAATGATGCCCTTGATTTTGGGAACACCACTATATTACTAACAGATACTGTAGGAAATTTACTTGTCAGTTTACTAACTTTTGGGATTCTGTTTATATTAAATCCAGTTTTGGCTCTGATAACGGTAACAGGTATCCCAATTCTCTTCTTATTGATGTTTTCCTTAAGAAAACTAGCTAGACGAGTAAGTCGTACTTATCGACTCTCAATAAGTAATGTAAATTCCTCAATGGTTGAAGCTATGGAGGGAATACAGGTATGTAAAAGTTATGGACAAGAAACAACTGTTTCGATGAAATTTAATGACACGAATGAGGAGTATTTTAAAAGTGCTTTTCGGTTAACAGCTGTTACACACGTTTGGAGATCAATTTTAGATACAATTACTGCAATTATTTTAGTAATTATAATATTGCTTGGGCAGCAAATGATAGTTCAGGGATTAGCTGATATAGCAGTGGTTGTAGTGTATATTTTCTATGTTCAAAAATTTTTTCAACCAGTCATGGTTTTGGCTACTTTTTATCCTGAGCTTAGTGCAGGAATGGCAGCATATGAACGGATCCTTGAAATTTTAGATTCAGAACCAAACATACAGCAGAATTCTAAAGAAATTGAGGTTGATAAATTAAAAGGGGAAATTGAATTTAAGGATGTAGATTTCTTTTATAGAGAGGGAGGATACGTGCTAAAAGATTTTAATCTTAAAATTCAAGATGGTGAGAAACTTGCCATTGTAGGGCATACTGGTGCGGGTAAAACCAGTTTAGTCAAATTAATAGCTAGACTTTATGAATTTCAAGGTGGAACTATCAATATTGATGGAATCAATATTCGAGACCTGAAATTAGAATCTTATCGGAGAAATATTGCGATGGTTCAACAAGACGTATTTTTATTCTCAGGCACTTTAGAAGAAAATATTAGGTTTGGTAACCAGTATGCAACAGAAGAGGAGCTTATAAAAACGATAGAGGCGGTAAATTTAAGTGAATTGATAGAATATCTACCTGATGGTCTTCAGACTCAAGTAGGTGAAAGAGGGAAAGGACTATCAGCTGGTCAAAAACAATTAATAAGCTTTGCACGCGCATTATTAACTAATCCGAAAATACTAATTCTAGATGAAGCCACCTCTAGTGTTGATGCCTATACAGAAGCTATTATTCAAGAAGCTCTCGAAATACTATTAACTGGACGCACTTCTATTTTTATAGCCCATAGGCTCTCAACTATTTTAAAAGCAGACAGAATTATTGTGATGGAAAAAGGAAAAATCATTGAAGAAGGTACACATAGTTCTTTACTCGCTAAAAATGGAAAATATGGAATGTTATACAAACAATATTATGAACATCAGAGTATTGTTTAGATTGTCATATTATAATCGTTTTAATGCATCCTTTAATCGTTGACCAGAGGTTAATAAAATATCAAAATTATTCTTGACTTCCAAATTCTTAGCTGATTTACGAAATACCGTAAGTGATAGTTACCAATTACTCAACTCTAGCTATTTGACCCTTCCACTCTATTGAGGACTAAAAATTTCCCTCACCAGTAATGCTTTTCAAATACTACTTTTGGAAAGTGCATTCATGAAGAAAACTTTGCTCGCCATGGTAAATTATTCTAGTGAAATTGATATATTGTCAGTTATCGGTTCTGGAAAAATCCTCTGGCAAGGGAGAAATGGATTTGAATGGATAGGCCCAGATAATGAGGAATGGAAGGGTGTCTATATTGTTCAATATTCGGAATCTCAATTTCAACCTGCAATTGAACGCTTTAAGAGTGCTTCCTTTACAGATTTAAATCTCTTAGCTGTAAAACCTTCTTTTACTAAATTGAGGATTATAAAACTAATGATGCGCAGTGTACTTTCTTGGCTACCTTTTAAATTATCTGTAGATAAAGGTGTTAATGTGGAGAAGCTTTTGGAAAAGGTTGATAGTCCAATTCTTCCTTCTTCAAACCAATTTTCACGTTTATATGAAGATGGGGAAGGAGAAATTCCTGTTGCGATGCTAAACTTTTTTAAATACCGTTCAGACCCGTTGTATCCCTCTAGTTTCACTGGTAAACCTGAAAAAACAGGTGCTGCTGCATATAATAAGTATAGTATGTCTGTGTTAAGAGTGGTATCTAAACTTGGAGGGTACATTCTCCACCTCGGTAAAGTGGAAAGGTCAATAATCGGTGACAAAGACAATTCTTGGGAAGAATATGCGATAATGCGTTATCCAGATCGTAATGCTTTAAGGGTGATGTTTTCATTGAATGAACATAAGAATGGTGCACTTAAGATCCATCGTGATGCTGGCTTAGATAAAACTCAAGTTATTGCTTTGAAGCCAAACTCCTGAGATTGAATCAAAAGAAGACAATTTCGTTGGTCATGATAACAAAGCTATAGAAGTGAATGGAAATGGACATAACCTTTGATTATTTATCTTCAAATAGAATAAAATTGCATACGGCCTTTTTCGGGCCAAAAAATGGAAAACCAGTTATACTGTTACATGGATTTCCCGATGCTTGGTTTGGTTGGGAATCTCAGATTCAAGCGCTTGCTTCAGAAGGTTTTCGTGTAATTATTCCTGACCAAAGAGGTTACAATCTTAGTGATAAACCAAAGGGGAAGAACAACTATCGTATGAATATTCTAGTTCAAGATATTCTCTGTTTGGCGGATACTCTGGGTTTGGATAAATTCTATCTTGCTGGACATGACTTTGGTGCTATGGTTAGTTGGTCTATTGCAATGTTTTCACCTGATCGTTTACATAATCTCGTAATTGCTAATGTACCACATCCCCAGGTAATGCAAAAATACCTAAGGAGTAACTTCGCACAATTAAGGAAAAGTTGGTATGCTTTCTTTTTCAAAATACCAAAAATACCTGAATGGTTTATACGAAGGAGAAATTGGAGAATGCTTATGTCTGTTATGGCGAAAGGGTTGTCAGAAGAAGAAAGAAACCGATATCGTGAAGCATGGGCCCAAAAAAACGCATTAACAAGTATGATTAACTGGTATCGTGCTATGAGCTTCAGATCTTCTAAATCAACTTCTTTGGTTCAAATAAATGTTCCTACACTTATTCTATGGGGAAAGCAAGATCCACATCTCAGCTATGAAATGGCAGAACTCAGTTTAGATGCCTGTGAGAATGGACAGCTTATTACATTTGAAGAAGCTTCTCATTGGGTTCATCAGGATGAACCAGATCGTTTCAATAAATTGATGATTGACCATTTTAAGAATACTAAGGGTTTTTAGCTTGGCTAAAACTTATTTTCTTGTGAATTCTCCTATCATTCTGCTTTTTCTAGTTACATCCACATCCATTCTGGCCAGAACTGAAGAAAATCGACCTTTTGGAGTTAATATTGGAGATAAGTTCAATCTTCTGGTTACAGATCTGCCAGAACGTCCAAGTATCTCTCAGGGAGACGATCCTCCTGCAGGGGTGAATTTTACACAATTAATGAATTTTAATTTAGATAATTTTACCTTAAGACCTGTTATCAATCCATTACCGGCAGTGGAAACAGCAATATCACTAAATATAACTAATTTTCCTGATAATTCATCACCAGGGACTATTAGGTATAATATTAGTCAGAATTATACAAATTTAGCTTTTAATTTTGTCTTGGGTGAACCTGTTGTGTCTAATAACTGGGAAAGTTGGATAGAAGTAATCAATACAATGGAAGAGAAGAAAGTAATTGACGATAAAACAATAACAGTCATACATTTAGAATTAAATGATACCTATTTCACTTCAATTTTATCATTTAAGCCTAAGATTCCAGATTCAATTAAATTTTTGGTTTCATCTTTCGAAATCAAACAAACTCTTCGCTATTTTGTAATCTCTGGGATTCGCGATTTGATAAAAGTAGAAACAGCTATTAGTGTATTATTTTTTGGAACTTATGTTTCTACAACTTCCTTGGAATATATTTCGGACAGCTATACAATGGTAGAAGGTTTAAATTCTTCCTCTTCAACTTCACCTCCAGATTTTTTTCAGATTCTTTTAATACCTGTCATAATATTTGTACCTACAGGTTTTATCATATTTTTCATAAGAAAAAACAGATCATTATTGCCCAAAACGTAGTTTTATAATAATTCACTAACATTTCGTTCCAATGGGTGTAAACATGTCAATAAGATCTCGAGCTTACATTAAAGAAAAGGATTTCAAACCTGTTATGGAATTTTTAGCAGATTTATTCCTTAAAACTCAAAGTTATGAGAATTGGTTCCCAGATCGGTTTGAAAATAGTAGCGAGGAGAGAGAAGATGCAATACGAATTTGGGAAGAAATCGATACAGCTGTCCGTCCTAATGTACATAAGATTGTCGCATTGACAACACGTGATTCCTCAAGTGATTTTTTTCTTCACATTGATCCAAGCTACCGTTACTTGGAGAAAGAAATGATAGAATGGTTGGAAAAATACGATACTAAGAGGAAAACGGATGAGAAGAGAGGTAGGAAATTCGCAATTAACATTTTAGAGGGGAATACCCAACGTGAAGCACTTTTGAAAGAATTAGGTTATGTGAACGAAAAATTATACGGTTATTACAGAATTCGAGATGCAAAGTTACCTATCCCAGATTACAGTTGTCCTGAAGGATTTGAAATTAGAGCAATAAAAAAAGAAGAATTTGAACAACAGGCCTTATTGATTCGTAGAGTATTTGGGCATGGAGAATGGTTTACTGCTGGAGTTCTTGAATGGCTTTCTAATTGTACTTTTTATAAGGAAGAATTAGATTTAGTTGCGGTTACTCCTGCAGGAATCATCGCTTCATTTTGTACATTTAGATTTGATCCAAATAGTAGGATTATTAGCCTAGAACCAATGGGAACGAATCCTGATTTCAGAAAACTTGGGCTGGGGAAAGCACTGTTAAGTGAAGGGATTAAACGATCAATGAAATATGATCCCCCATTCTTTTATATTGATGGAGCTGCCACCACACCAGCAGCTAACCGTTTATATGATGTTACAGGATTTTCGAAAAAATTTGCTATCAATTCTTGGACAAAAGGTAAATAGGGTCAGCTTTATGAGTTACGATGTAGACATTTCGTTTGAAGAATAGAATTGATATCATTGTGATTTTTCAATGCTGATGTCTAAACGCGTGCTTATTCCTGTAATTGGTGTCTTACTTGTTGGAGGTATAGTAATCTCTACAATAGTTCTTCAAACATGGATTGATAATGAGGTACAAAATCAATTAGAAAACACAGAAACAAATATCAATTCCGTCTCAATAACAGGTATCACTCTTTACCCAATGGCTGCCAATTTAACAGTAAATGTATCAGCATCGAATCCTTACGACATTGTGGTCACTTTGGATGAAACACAATTTAAAATCCTTTACAAAGGAACACAATTTGGTCTTATCAATCTACCAGATATGATAATTGAAGAGTATGTGACATTTTTAAGTATCAATACAACTCTAGAGCTTACAGGTGTTTCATTGATTACTTATGCAAACTTTTTTTATGATTTTATTAATGATGATAACGTCACATTTTACGTTACTGGGCCATTAACAATGCATGCACCTGCATTATTCTTGGTGGTAACTTCTAGCATAACATATGAAACCAATATAACAGTTACAAGTGGGGGAATTCTAAACCCAATGTGATTTTTCCTAGGATCAGTATGAAAAGAGACCTTTGCTCAAATATTTTTGACCAGAATCAGGAAAAACAGTGACAATATTTCCTTTGGGATTTTTTTCATTTTTTAAGAATTTGAGGATCCCACAAAATACTGCTCCTGAACTTGGACCAACAAGCAGTGAAGATTCTGAAGCTAGCTTGCGTGTCATTTCGTTAGCCTCGGTTTCAGTGACCTGAAGTATTCCATCGAGTTCATTGCGGTTGAAAATACTTGGTTTTTCCTTAACAGCATTACAATTTTTCAAACCAGGAATTCGACTAGATAATGTAGGTTCCACACCGAATATTTTTACCAAAGGATTTCGCTCTTTCAAATAACGACTAATTCCAATAATTGTTCCACCTGTACCAACACCCGCAAATAGATAATCAATTTGATGATTGGATTGTTCCCAGATTTCAGGACCCGTAGTTAAGTAATGCGTTTGCCAATTCATTGCATTATTGAATTGATCAAGCATCAAATATTGCTCAGGAGATTCCTGAACAATTTGCCGAGCTTTTTGTATCGCGCTATCCATTCCGTCTTCACCAGGAGTTGTAATTATGTTAGCTCTATAAGAACGTAGAATATCCATTCTTTCTTGACTCATTGAATCAGGAATTATAAGAGTTATGTCTATTCCTAATAATCTACCTACCCAAGCAAGGCCAATCCCTGTATTACCCGATGTGGGTTCAATAATGGTTCGTCCATTTAATTCTCCAGATGATTGGCTTTTTTCAAGCATGTGAAGTGCAATTCGGTCTTTTACAGAACCTCCAAAATTAAACATCTCCAATTTAGCAAAGACTCGCACATTCGGAAAAGCGTCCAATTCAGTCTGATTAACTAGTTCAATCAGTGGAGTATTCCCGATTATGTGAAAGGCTTGAGGATGATCGTGCTTTTTCAAAGGAGGGGAGTACTGTTCATAATGTTCAACAAAAATAGTCACCCATGATTTTTTGCCTCAATCTATATAATTTAGAAGTACTTATTCAAAATTTCTATTCGGAAAACGCAGTATCTAGATCTATTGCTACATTATAACTACAGAAATTGAGAATAATCAATTAGGTATTACTAATTATTGTAAAGTTAACGTATGAATTCATCTCGATAAGTCTAATTTCGTTCTATCTTCATTTATACGAGTACTCTATCATAGAACCATAGCTTTAAAATATGGGAAAAATATCGTTTTTTCCTAACTGTATGATAGGGAAGTGACAAAGATTTCAAAAGAGCCACAAGAACAGAAAGATGATCCTCAGAACGTAAAACGCAATCGAATAATTAAGGTACGAATTCTCGGGATAGGATTTGTGCTTATGTTTATTGCTGTCTTAATGGAAGACTTTTTCGTCAAGTTGCGACGTCCACCTGAGCTAATATTGCCTCTGACCATGAGGCCATTATGGACTTTTGATGAGAGTAGAGTGAAAACTTTGCAGTTCGTAGGAGATATTGGTATTGTTTTGGGATGGATCATTTTGTTATTTGGTATGCTTTTAGTCCTTTATGGTTTCATTAATCGTTTACTTGATAAGCACTTAGAGACCCCCAGACAGTTTGAGCAGTCTATAGTTGAAAGCATAAAACTTAACCTACAAACTGATAGGAACTTCGTGATATTATTCTTAGCATCAGTTATTTTCGCTTTAATGTGGTTTTTTAATCTCCTCACTTATCCCAATATAGGACCATTATACTTTCTCCGAGAACCCTATCTTCAAGATTATTTCCCACTTGTACCATTAAGCGATCTCCCATCTCTATCAACATATGGAGGATTTGCTGTAATCATGGACACAGCAATTCTGGCGATGTTAATATACGTAATATATGTTCGATTACGCCCAGGTAAACAATTCGGCGAGGATTTTGTTTCATTCGCCCTTGATCGGACAGCTTTCTTAATTCTTCTACTTTCGGTTATGATTTTCCACGGTATTGGTCATTTACCCTTCGAACTTTATGGTCAAGGTCAATGGGGTACTGGATTCACTGATATTGGAGCTTGGATCGCTTTTGATAAGATAGCTCATGGATTAACAAGTGCAGCAATTACAATGTTACTCGTTTATATAGTCACAAATCAATTTAGTAAGTACGGGGCGGAAGGAACATCGTCCACATTATTTGCTTTGGTAGTAGCAATTTCTTTAATGATATCTTTGGGTTTAGCATGGGAGATATTTGAGTGGATTACAAATGCATTATTAGATCTAGGTCATTTCATCGACGAAATTCTTGATGCTCCAAAGGATCTTGTGTCTGATGCTATAGGTGCAGTTCTTGGTGGGTTACTAGCTTCAGTCGATTTGTATTTCGATCGTAAGAGAAATGCGTCAACTGAAGCTACTTAGACAATTTTTTACTTTCCTTACCTAAAGATTTAGTATGCGACAATATAGATGCCTAATTGGAAGTAATGTAGCATTAATTGACATAAGTTATGGTCAATCGAAAAATAAAATGGGTTATGTTTCCCAAATTAACCAAATTTGTTGGAATTCTAATGGAACTTACTAGAAAGAACATACTTAATTTTTCAGACAATTTCTATAACTCTCTAATAAGAGATCGTATTTTGATTTTTGCAATTGTAATTGTTAGTTT
>JAEOSP010000350.1 GCA_016840305.1 Candidatus Hodarchaeota archaeon | reverse complement strand
TACGCATCAACCCCACCTTGCGGTGTACCTTTTGCTGTCCAATCAATTCGTTGTGGAAAACGAGTAGTATCGACAATATCAAACATCATAAGATGATGATGAAAGTTTTTTAAAAATGCACACTTATTTGGAGAACCTCCTAAATCTTCAAATTCATCTGCTCCATCCCACATTTGTGGAGCGTCAACTCGATTAGTAGCTACATACAACATTTTAGCATTAGTATCATCGTAAATCATATCTGTTGACCAAGGGTCAGATACCGTTGAAGTATAAGCAGCACCAGTATTTGTAATATCATCCCAATTTCCAGTTGTTGTATTATATAAATATGCTCCTACCGTACTAAAACAAACAAGATATTCAGTTCCATCGTATGCAAAAAAATTAGCGAAACCTACTATTGATTCTCCAGCTCCTAATGGAACATTTCCGCCAAATGTAGCATATCCATATCTATCTTCAACTTTACTATTTTTAATATAAACATTTTTGCAATTTGACATAAACCGATTTTCTATTTCAATCGCAGGTTTAGACTTATCAAGACCACCATCTAAACTAAATTGATGTTTGCTTAATGATATTCCACGTATGCTATCTTTAGTACGTCTTGGTTTAAATTTCGGAAGCACTCTTATTCTCCAATTCTTTAGCCTCCATACTAAGCCTTATCAATTCAAAAATTGGTTCTACTTTATTCTTTTGTTTATCTTGATTTTTTTGAACACAAATTAATCTATTGAACATATCTTGAATCATAAGTAATGTTCTTACTGGAGCACAATCACCAACAAGTTTTGTTTGCCCTGTTTCATCGTCTTTGAAAACAACCTCAATAAAATTAGGACATCCTTGTCGTTCCTTTAATCTGAATTTCTTAGCAATAACACACGTTTCATATCTACAAGTATCTTCCATAATGCCCCCTTTGTTTTATCAATCTTTCTCAGCTATGATAACAACATATGCACCAGGTCTCCAGCTACTGCCATGATTATGTGCACCACCACCACCTGCGGAACCTGTAGAATCTGTTGAGATCGGTGTACCTGAACCAGCTTCATAAGCATATCTCTCACCACCAGACCCATTGTATCCAGCAATTGAATGTGTATGAGCTGGAATTTCATCAGTTGTTAAGGTATGATTTGGCTGTGTCCATGTGCCGGTTGGATGATCTGTGCCTCCCGTTTCTCCACCAGCGGCAGACCCCTTAGATACGATTAACAGTTTATCATTCACCACATTGTTGATAGTCCAACCAGTCGGGGCTGTGTCTTGATAAAACACCATTTCTGTTCCAGAAGGAAAAGACAATATCTTCCCAGCAGATGTTAGCTGTACAACATTTCCATCTTCATCTTTCCAAAATAATTCAATTTTATCACTTACATCTTTTGTAAACAAAAATCCTTCTTCAGTACCAGTTGTTGGATTTGCAGTTTGTTTCCTAAAAGTTACTTTTTTATGTTTACCATCATGTGTGGTACTAACTTTCATCTCATGATCGACTGCTATTCGTTCCCTGGTAGAAACTTTCAATTCCCGAATATAATTATCAATTTCATATCCATAATTATCATCAGTTGGTAATGCTTCAAAAGCATCACCCCATTCAGTTGCATGTGTCATTCTTATCTCCTAATCAAAAGTGTAAGGGGGGTAGTTATCTCCAAGATTCAAACCCCCTGCTCCAACATCTTCAATACTCCTTAAAACATGAACTCGTTTTGGAGCAGGTTGTCTGACTATAGCTTTCCTTAACTTAATTACAAACATATTCCAGTAAAATTCACTACGTTCAATATTTTGTCCTTCACCTTCCTTTGCTAAAGCAAGGGACAAAACACCATCTCTAATAATTAAACCATCTTTAAATGGTTCTACAGGTTCATCATCATTACCTAATGTATCTGGTAAATAACTTTCTGCAAGACCAATTTCTACAGCAGAAGTATCTGGTTTAGGAAAAAGGCTAACATAAGTATATTGTTGTCCTTCTTCAAAAAAATACCACTTGGGCACCCCATTACCTCTACTTCTCCAAGTTTCACTATATGCATCTAATTCTGCAAGTGTCGTAGGATGAAGAGGTTTCCCATCATAAGTTACACCAAGCAATGACAAATGCCCTGAAGTAAGAGAATAATCTTGTTGACCAGCAACACTATCAGTTGTAGTAGTCCGTTGAGCAATAATATCATTTTCTCTACAAATATCTATATAGAGATCATTAAACCAACTTTTCAATTCAGTAGCAGTCCAGAAATCATTAACGCCAGCTTCTTCTTCTAATTTAGTTAATATAGCAATCGAAATATTTGATAAAGTGGTCATTAATACTTTCTCCGTAAAGCTAAAATATTAGTATTTTTAGAAGTCTCACTTTCATATAAATCAATATGCGAAGAGTATCCCATTCTATGTGGAGGTATTTCTGTTTTTTTAGCAATAACTGTCATATATGGTCTATTCACCCAAGGTTTTTCACCCCATTCTTGATATAGCCAATCTAGTTGATAAAAACCATTTTCGAGTAAAAGATCAGTTAAAGATTGACGAGTAAATCCAGATAGATGCTGATCTCCAGGAAAAGAACCTCTGCCATAAATACAATGATACCAATACTCTAATTGTATCCCTAGATAATTTTCGACAAAAAATTTACAAACTCTCTCCATGTCAGGGACTTCAATAAAAATTGTTCCTTCAAATTTAATTACCCTTCTAATTTCTGCAAGCGTAAATTAATGATGTTCTCTAGGGATATGTTCTAATACATGACTACAAATGGCTCCATCAAATGATTCATTCCGAAAAGGCAAAAATCTCATATCTGCTTGAACATCTGTCGCCATTTTTTTGACCAATTCTCCATCTTTATCATACCAACGAACATCTTTGTTCATATCAATATTAATTACATTACCCTTATATCGCTTATCACCACACCCAACATTCAAAAATAACATCAAGTAATCTCCGATTAAATGTTAATTAATCCACAAATCCAGTGGCATCTTCCCCATGTCCATATTCATCCCTGACTTCTGGAATCTCTTCTCCAGTTATTTCACTAGGATCACCAGGGCGATGGGTTTCAGTAACAAGTGCAAGAGGGGGAATTTCAAACTCTCCACTTAGAGTCATTCCAGTAAATATTACTTGAGGAATAGCTGGGATACAATCAATGATTGTAACATACTGGACTCCAAAATCTTTATAAGTTTGTAGTCCATTTAATTTACTATGTGGAACTAGCATCTTTTTTGTTATTATCTGATAATCCGTTGCCATTTTGTTTCTCCTTATAATCCTCTAAAGGATTTTTATATTCAACTTCTTTTATATAAGAAGCATCTGGTTGCCAAAGTTGATTTATACCTTTTTCATACATCTTCAATAACAATTTTCTACTTGTTGAAGTTAAAATTGGTTTGTCAAGCATATGGCCACTTTCAAAAGAAACATCTACATAAAGTTCTAATTTCTCTATATAGTCTCTTGCTTTCATACAGAAATAAACATCTTCTGTATGAGTTTTGCCAGTAACAAACCAAGGTTCAGGAATTAATTTAAATGCTTCACAATTTATAAATGTGCAAGCATTACCAACTGCATCAACTTTTACCAATCCATCTTCAACATCTTCATCTTTATAATCATAAAGATCAAGATTACCTACTCCATCAAATCGAAACATCATAGGCCGGAAAGGGTATCCTCTAATATAACACAATGCCATGACAATATCTTTCTTCCTTGCAAATAATCTTTCTATTATATCAGGATGAAGAACCATATCATCATCATAGAAAAATAAATAATCACACTCCATTTTTAATGCATAATCCACAGCAGCATTTCGTGCTACATCAATAGGCATTCTCCAAGGGCCAGAAAAAACTAAATCTAACTCTGGAAGATTTTTACCTAACCGATAAATCATTGACAAATGCGAAGCATAAGGTATTGGATCAATTTTGTAAATATTAGTTGCAACCATTAACTTCTTTTTCTTTGTCATTTTTGCCTCCGCAATTTAAAACTTTCCCACCATGTGGGATTTGTGTTCCTAAAGCGGTGACAACCGCAATAGGAACACTCCCCAGTTTTCAGTAATTTTATTTTCGTTGTTATTCTTTTACAATCAACACAACGAAGAAAATCACCGGCTTCTTCAGGCATTATAGACACCTGATAAATACTGCCATACCACTGGTTGCACCGAATGTAGTGGTAGATGCTGAATTAGCTGCAACAAAATTAGGCAATGCTGCAACAGAAGCACCTTTTGAAATTGACTGACTCAGAATACCACTCGAATCATGTACGGGAACGTACACACAACCAGTACCACCAGCTGCAATGCTTGTAGCAGCTATACAGACCGCAGAACTTCTAAATCCATATACCTGAACAAGACAATATTCGCCAATAGCGGCTGCTGAATCAGCTATACCAACTACTGAAGAAATTTCAACAGCTGAATCACAGGTTCTGGCACCAAGACCATCATCCGTGCCAGTAAATGCCAAACTTACTGGCCGGTCAACAAGCAATGCTTGCTGTGCTTTCACGACCATGAAAATCTTTTCAGGATCGCTACGATTAATCCTTTGCATCAACATAACAGACTCCTTTTACTCTATAAGAAATATATTGGGGGGAACTCCCCCAATATATTATTGTTTATGCTGCTAGGGTAGCAGTAATATTCATCAATGCTCCCTGTTTCCGCCGATTGGAACAACAAAGTTCACCCATTATATAGATAATGGAAGTCTTTGCCTTTTGATTTTCAGGTTGGATAAAAGGCCCAACTGTCAAATCCTGTCCTTTTGCAACCACAAAGTCAATGTATTCAGAATTAATAAAATACATATTCTGCTTTGTATAGGAATAGGTATCAACAGTAGCAGGGGTAACACTTGTGGTTCCAGTATATATGTCAGGCATATATTCATCCCACATTAATGTTGAACCCCTAAACTTTAAACCACCAAATCCAAGATCAGCAATCTTTTCATTAATGATTCGAGTCTTATCCCGACACGCACTTTCATAACTCTCGTACGCATTTTGATCTGTAATGATAAGATCAGGGAAAGACCTTTTTCCACCTGCACCACCCTTGGAACAGCTATTATACATTTTCGCCATTCCAGCTAACAACAGTGCCCAAGTTGTTCTAGCAGTGGTATCATACTGATTTCTCCACCATGCATATGTTCCCTGTGCAATTCCACCAACTGTATCTGTACCAGTTGGGTCTTTCTGAATAAATTCAGAAAGTGCCAAGAAATCATGAGCAACTTGTCCACCAGTATATCTACCAATAACCATGCCTTCCAACTCTTCGACCATTGACATTTCAGCTTCATTACTCTTTGCCTGAAGCAAATTGATTATTTTATGTTTACCTGAATTTTGAACCAGTTCCTTGTTAGATATAGAAATAGAACCCGCAACTTCCTTCCACTCATAGTAAGCAGCGGTGATGTTGTCCTGCGGAGTCGTATCAATAATATCGTAACCACTTGACATAGAAGAAATAGTTGTATTCCTACCATATTGCAAAGGAATGACAATTCTTTCTCCACCATCCTCAATCCGTTTCCTACCATTTGCATGTAACCAATAAAACACTGGACACGCATTAAAGATATTATCGTAAAGTTTCTTACGATAATTCATCAATGTGGTAGAAAGAATGGAATCGAGGTTATAGGTAAAACTCGCAACAGCCACGATTCACTCCTTTCAATTATTCATTTAACTGCTCCAACGTCTGATCAAATGCTTCCATCATTGTTTGAGCAGGCTTTTCTGCAACAGTACGAACACTCTTCCGCAATGACCCAGACTCAACTTGCTTCTTTGGATTAACCTTTTCTCGTTTTTTTGGTTTTTGTTCACCAATAGGTAATCCAAGATCAGCTTTTGCCATCTTTAACAATCTTGGCAAATTTTGATACATAACAAAGTTTCCTTTTTCATCTTTGCCATACTCTTGTGCGATTTCATCCATCTTGGCAATAACTGGACGGTCAACTTTGTTAGAAGCAAAAAAAGCTCGAACATT